>NZ_JBQWIE010000016.1:0-88193 GCF_056745525.1 Parasediminibacterium sp. HNIBRBA5674
TAATTGAGTTTGATGAGTGTGGTAACTTTTAAACTCTTTTCGATGCTCACTTATTTTATAACTAGCAACTTGCGTTAGTTACCAAATACGGTTAAAAACTTAATGCGCATAATTTTCAATTGTTCCCAAGTGTAATTATTGTCGCTTAGTTCTTTTTGTGCTACATCTAGCGATGATGTTTGGCAACCTTTAAAGTACTCTATAATGTCTTCTTGATCGTATTCATCTAACCAATCATCAATAGCATAATCAAGATTTAATTTGGTACCACTAGCTACTATAGTTTCCATTTCTTCAAGTAACTCATTTAGCTTTAAATCTTTGTTTTTGGCAATGGTTTCTAGTGGTATTTTTTTATCTACATTTTGAATAATAAAGATTTTGTTGCTTGCCTTATTAGCTACGCTTTTCATTACAAAATCATCTGGCTTTTCTATCTCGTTTTCCTCTACATATTTAGCTATTAACTCTACAAATGGCTTACCGTATTTTATAGCTTTACCCTTGCTTACACCTTGGCATTTTTCTAGCTCTTCAAGTGTTGTAGGATATACCGTACACATATCCTGCAAAGAGTTTTCTAAGAAGATAACAAATGGTGGCAAGCTTTTCTTTTTACCTTCTTTTTGTCTTAACTCTTTCAGCATGTCAAACAGTCTTTCGTCTACTGTAGCCGTTGCCGTTGCTGGTGGTGCAGATTCGTGATCATCATCATCGCCTTCGCCCTCTTCAAATATGTGGTTAAGTACAATTTTAAATGATGTCGGTTTTTTCAAGAATTTTTCACCGCCTTCTGTTAGTTTCAACAAGCCATATTCTTCAATGTCCTTCTTAATTAGATTTTCAAGCAACATCTGTCTTATCAAGCTGTTCCACAAGTGGCTTTCTTTGTCTTTACCAATACCAAATACAGGCAGCTTTTCGTGTCGATACATGGTAACTTGTGGTGTGGCTTTACCCATAATTACATTTACCGTATAATCGGTTGTAAAGCGCTCATCTAAGGCTTTTACTGTCTTAATCACTTTTACCACTTCTTCTTTCGCTTCAAACTTCTCTTTAGGGTGTGTACAGTTGTCGCAATTACCGCAATTTTCTGTTTCCCAATTTTCGCCAAAATAATGTAGTAATATTTTTCTGCGGCACACGCTACTTTCTGCGTAAGCAACGGTTTCGTCTATCAATTGTGCACCTACTTCTCGCTCACTTAATGGCTTGTCTCGCATTAAATGTTCAAGCTTCGATACATCTTTGTGAGAATAGTATAATACACAAATACCTTCTAAGCCATCACGACCACCACGACCAGTTTCTTGATAGTAATTTTCTATTGATTTTGGTATGTTGTAGTGGATAACAAAGCGAATATCTGGTTTATCTATGCCCATACCAAACGCAATGGTAGCAACTATTACATGCACTTCTTCGTTTAAAAATTGATCCTGTCTAGTGGCTCTTAATTTTTGGTCTAAACCTGCATGGTAAGCTACTGCTTTAATATTATTGGCCATTAACAATTCAGCCAATTCTTCAGTAGTTTTTCTATTAAGTGTGTAAATGATACCGCTTTTACCTTTGTGCTGCGATATAAATTTTACAATACTTTTTACTGTTTGCTCTTTGGTTATTTTGGGTTGAATTTCGTAAAATAAGTTAGCCCTATTAAACGATGAAATGAAGATATTAGGATTGCGCAAGCCAAGGTTTTTAACAATATCGCTTTGCACTTTTGGTGTAGCGGTTGCTGTTAATGCCATCACTGGTATTTGCTTGTTTATAATATCCATCATTTCACGTAAGCGCCTGTATTCTGGTCTAAAATCATGACCCCATTCGCTGATACAGTGTGCTTCATCTACTGCGAAAAATGATATTTCTAAATCGCTAAAAAAATCTAGGTTTTCTTGCTTGGTAAGTGTTTCTGGCGCTACATATAATAGCTTGGTTTTGCCTGCTAGCAAGTCTTCTTTTACAGCAGTTATTTGCCCTTTATTAAGCGACGAGTTTAAGAAGTGTGCAATATTATCTTGTTCGCTGTAACCACGTACTAAGTCTACTTGGTTTTTCATTAAAGCAATTAGTGGCGACACAATAATGGCGCAACCAGGTAATAATAAAGCTGGTAATTGGTAGCACAAACTTTTGCCACCACCTGTAGGCATTATTACAAATGTATCGTGACCATCCAATAAGCTTTTAATGCTTTTTTCTTGCGTGCCTTTAAACTCTTTAAATCCAAAATATTTTTGTAATCCAGCGTAAATATCTGGTTCTGTACCATCGCTATTGGTAAGCTTTTTAATAACTATATCTTCTGTAGCAATTTGCTGTGGTGCTTTTCTAGCCTTCTTTACAGTGGGTGTAGTTGGTTTTCTGTTAGTTATTGCCATAGTAAATCTCTATTTCCACAATCATTAGTGGTTTTTATAAAAACAAAAGTTACGGCTTTTATTTAGAATTTTTATCACAAATTATTTAAAACCTAAAATATTTTCTATCTAGGCTTCCTTTTTTTGGAAGGATAGCGAAGTTAACAGTTTGCCACGGCAAATACAATGGCTAATTATTAAAATTTACTTAGCCGTTTAAAATGTTTAATCATTACTAACAAGCGTTAGTTACTACATTTGCCGCCGCTTTTCACTTTAAAAGAACAACATATGAGTAATTTGGTTTTAAGCAAATTGGCAGCATCGCAACAAGGATCGGAAATAGTAAAACTTGGTAACGCTATTAGCGAACGCATTAGAAACGGCGAAACGATTTTTAACTATACCATTGGCGATTTTGACCCATCTATTTTTCCTATACCTCAAGCTTTTGAAGATGCCATTATTGATGCTTATAAACAGCATTATACCAATTACCCTGCAGCAGACGGTATTGTAGAGCTTCGCAAAAGTGTAAGCGCATTTTTAAAAGAATGGGAAGGACTAGACTATGCACCCAACGAAATACAAATTGCTGCTGGTGGCAGACCATTAATTTATACCATTTTTAAAGTATTGGTTGATGCTGGTGATAAAGTAATTTATGCTGCACCATCGTGGAATAATAACCACTACACCAACATGAATGATGCTGAACATTGTGTAATAGAAGCTACCGTAGAAAATAATTTTATGCCTACGGCAAATGATATAGCTAACCATATAAAAGGCGCTACATTAATTTGCTTATGTACACCTCAAAACCCTACTGGTACTACATTACAGAAAGATGTGTTAGCTGAAATATGCGACCTAATTATTGCAGAAAATAATAGCCGTGGCGAAGGTGAAAAGAAATGTTATTTAATGTTCGATCAAATGTATTGGACGCTTACATACGGCACTACCGAACATTATAATCCTATAACGCTTAGGCCAGAAATGAAAGCTTACACCGTATTTGTTGATGGTATTTCTAAAGTACTAGCAGCTACAGGTGTAAGGGTTGGCTGGGCTTTTGGACCAGCAGAAATAATGGCAAAAGTAAAAGCCATTTTAAGCCATATTGGTGCTTGGGCACCAATGGCCGAGCAGAAGGCATTGGCAAACTATTTACCACAAACAAAGAATATTAAACAATACCTCACCCATTTTAAAGCCGCTATGGAAGAACGATTAGTGGCTATTTACAATGGTTTTATGGCATTAAAAGCCAAGGGTTTTGCTGTAGATGCTGTAGCGCCAAAAGCTGCTATTTATTTAACCATACAAATGGATTTAACTGGTAAGAAAACGGCTGAAGGCAAATTATTAAGCCAACAAACCGATGTTACAGAATACATTTTAAGCGAAGCAAAACTTGCTGTTGTACCTTTTACTGCTTTTGGTGCCAGTGCAAATAGTAGCTGGTATAGATTAAGTGTGGGTACTTGTAAAACAAGCGATATACCTGTAATGCTTGCTCAGCTAGAAAGCGCTTTAAAGCGACTGGTTTAGGTTAATTATTAGGCTGATTAAAGAATTTTTTCAACGACAAAGGTTTTGCTAGATGTTGCCGTCTAACAGGTATTAGTTGTTATGGCAACATTCACGTTAAACTTATACGTAGCGCTGAAGTCAATTTTTTAATGCGTCCTAAACCATTTGCCTTTACGAAAAAAATCCCTTTAACCATTGCAGCTATATGCACAGCTGGTTTTGCAATCATTAGTTGCTCTAAGAGCGATACAACTATTGTTACCACATTTACAGCAATAGAACAAGCTTTTGGCACCAATATCAACCTTAATAGCCTGGCTAATTACGCTAACCAAGGTAAGCCAAATTATATAGTTAAAGACAATACAGGTACTAATGCTATAAGCGATGCAAAAGCTACCATTGGTAGGGTATTATTCTACGACAAAAACTTAAGCATTGATAATACCATTGCATGTGCAAGTTGTCATAAACAAGCTTTTGCTTTTGGCGATACTGCTATTACAAGTAAAGGTGTTGCAGGTGGCTTTACGGCTAGGCATTCTATGCGTTTGGTAAATGCACGATACTCTGTAGAGCGTAAATTTTTCTGGGACGAAAGAGCTGCAACATTAGAACAACAAACCACCAAACCTATACAAGACCATGCTGAAATGGGTTTTAGTGGCCTTAGTGGTAGACCAACCATTACTACTTTACTTACCAAATTACAGGGCATAAAATATTACAACGAGTTATTCAAATTTGCCTACAACGATACCACCATATCAGAAGCTCGTTTGCAAGAATGCCTATCTCAATTTGTAAGAAGTATTCAGTCTTTTGACAGTAAATACGATGCAGGTAGGGCGCAAGTAAATAACGATGCTGATAATTTTCCGAACCTTACGGCACAAGAAAATACTGGTAAGTTGTTATTTATTACCAACCCAAATTTTGATGCCAATGGCAATAGAATTGGTGGTGGTTTGGGCTGTAATAGATGTCACAACGCACCAGAATTTGATATTGATCCTAATAGCAGAAACAATGGCATTATTGGAACAATTGCAAATACTGGTATTGATATTACAGTAACTAAATCACCTACCTTAAGAGACCTCATAAACAATACTGGTGCAGAAAATGGACCAATGATGCATACAGGTAATTTGGCAACATTACAAAACGTAATTGGTCATTATGGTACGATTAATCTTGCTCCAGGCAATACAAACTTAGACCCAAGATTTGTAATTAATGGGCAAGGGCAAAAGCTGAATCTCACAGCACAAGATGTGAATAGTGTTGTAGCGTTTTTGAAAACTTTAAGTGGCACCAATATTTATACTGATAGCAAATGGAGTAATCCTTTTAAATAAACTTAGCTAAACAATTGGTATACTAGCCAGCTCATGCCGTAGGCTAAAGCGGTCATGTATACAAACTGTATAGTTGGCCATTTCCAACTTTTGGTTTCTCTTTTTACTACAGCTAAAGTACTCATACATTGCATAGCTAGTACATAAAAAACCATTAGCGATAAAGCCGCTGGTAACGTGTAGACTTTGCTACCATCAGGATGTGTGGCAGCCTGCATTTTATCTCTTAAGGATGCGTTGCTATCATCTTCTTCTACGCTATACAATGTGGCCATTGTACCTACAAATACTTCTCTTGCAGCAAAAGAGGTAATCAATGCAATGCCAATTTTCCAATCGTAGCCAAGAGGTTCTATTACTGGTTCTATAGCTTTGCCTAAAATACCTGCATAGGAAACTTGCAGTTTTTCTGAAGATAATTGTTTGTCTAAAGCATCTTTTTGTTGCGGCTGTTGTTGTGCTAGAATAGCGTACTTATCTTTTACTTTTTGCATATTATCGCCGGGGCCAAAACTGCTTAAAAACCACAGTAACAAGCTAATAAGCATAATTACTTTACCAGCATCTGTAACAAATATTCTAGCTTTTTCTACCATAGTAATACCTGCGTTTTTCCAACGAGGGCTACGGTATACTGGCAACTCTAAAATAAAAAAGCTTTTCTCTTGAATATTAATAAACCATTTGGCTACATAGCTAACTATTAAAGCCATGAACGTACCTAAAAAGTACAAGCCCATCATTACCAAGCCTTGCAAACTTAAAAAGCCAAAATAGTATTTGTCATCAATTACCAATGCAATTAAAATGGTGTACACGGGAAGCCTTGCACTACAACTCATTAATGGTGTAACCAAAATGGTAAGTAAACGCTCTTTTTTATTTTCAATATTTCTAGCGCTCATAATGGCTGGCACAGCACAAGCAAAGCCACTAATCATAGGCATTACGCTTTTACCGTTTAAGCCTACTTTTCGCATAATTCTATCGCTTAAAAAGCTAATGCGAGCCATATAACCTGTATCTTCTAGCAAGGTTATTAGCCCAAACAAAATCATGATTTGTGGTACAAAAATGACGATGCCACCGAGGCCTGCAACAAATCCATTTACCAATAAATCGCTCCACCAGGCTTGTGGTAAGCTGGCATTTAACCAAGTGGTTATTTGTTGAAACGTCCACTCAATGCCATCCATTGGAAATTGCGCCAGCCAAAAAATACTTTGAAACAATAAAAACAGTACGGCTAATAAAATTACATAGCCCCATGTGCGATGCAGCAATACATTGTCTAGCTTTTCTGTAAATAGCTTTTTCTCTAATGGGTCTGGCTCTATTACATTTTGCTGCATAATTACTTTTATGCGCTGGTAACGCTGCATTATTTCTTCTGCCTGCGTTTTTGTAGGATTGAATTTATGGTCTATTTCAATCTGTTCTATGTCGTGCTGTAATTGCTCGGTTAGTGGAAAACTTTCGTGATTAATAAGATAATGAATAGCCGCATAATCACTTAACTGTGGCTGTATTCTTTGCAACGCATCTATTGAAGAAGCTGCAAGTTGCTTATTGTTTATAAAATCTCTCGGCTGAATTTTATTGATAGATTTTCCTACCAAACTCAACGCTTTTTTCAGCTCGTTTAGCCCTTTGTTTTTTCTTGGATTTACCAAAACTATCGGCACACCCAATTCTGTTTCTAAGCCTGAAACATTTATTTGGATGTTCTTTTTTTCAGCCAAATCGTTCATTGTTAAAGCCACTACTATGGGTAGCTTCAAGTCAATCATTTGACTACAAAACAATAAATTTCGCTTAAGGTTACTCGCATCTGCTACTAGCAATACCACGTTTGGTTTTACTTCATCAGCATCCATTAATACTTTGTAGCTTACCCATTCATCGGCTCTACGTGGGTATAAACTGTACGTACCGGGTAAATCTATCAGCTCTGCTTGTGTACCATCATCAAGTGTGGTAAAGCCTGTTTTTTTATCAACCGTAACACCAGGAAAATTGCCTACTTTTTGGTTAAGGCCTGTTAATGCATTGAACAACGACGTTTTGCCGCTATTGGGGTTACCTACTAATGCGATATGTAGTTGCTGTGGCGCCAAAATATAAGTGTGCGAAATTACTGGGCTGCAAAAGTAGGGGCTTACGAAATGTGAAAGAGAAAATGCCGCATTGGGAAAAATAAACCGCTGATTTGTTTGATGGCTATGATTTATGTTGATTATGAATATTCAAACAATATTGATTCAAAAACCACTGTACGTCGCTAATATCATTTCAATCAGCGGTTAACCTTTATTTTTACAACCAATTAATGGCTATGGCTACTACACTTTGCTTCGACTTTGGTAATACACGTTTAAAATGTGCGGTATTTGTAAATGGGCAAATGCAAGAACTATTGGTACTGCAAGATGATGCTACTGGAAGCATTTCGCAACTAATAGAAAAATATCAGCCAAGTAAAAGTATTTTGTCGTCTGTGGTTAATCATAATACATCAATAGAGGAATTACTAGCCAGCAAGACCAAATTTCACAAGCTTAATCATACAAGCAAATTACCAATAACCACACCTGTGGGCAAGCCTGAAACCATTGGTGCAGATAGATTGGCGCTTTGTGCTGCGGCGGTTCACTTATTTCCTAATAGTCATAACCTTACCATTGGTTTAGGTAGTTGCATTACTTACAATTTTACCAATAACCAACATCAGTTTTTAGGTGGCAGTATTTCACCAGGTATGCATATGCGTTTTAGAGCCATGCACGAGCAAACAGCTTTATTGCCTTTGGTAAAAGCTGACCATAATTTTCCTTTGGTTGGTTACGATACCAAAACCAATCTTCAAAGTGGGGTTATTTTAGGCATGGCCAAGGAAATTGATGGTATTATTGAGGCTTATCAAGAAAAATACGACCATCTTAACGTACAATTAACCGGTGGCGATATGGAGTTTTTTATTCCGCATCTTAAAAGCAAGATATTTGCTGATGCTGATTTAATGTACACTGGCTTGTACGCTATTTGCGAAGCGAATTAGTGAAAAAGTGAAACGTAAATCGCTAGTGTACAATTCGTGCAATTGGCTTTAAAATTCGTGTAATAAAAATGAAGAAATATTTACTTGCTTTTTTATCGTGTTGTGGTTTGTTGCTGTCTTGTGAAAATGATGTGCAAGAGGTGAAAGATTTGGGCAAACGCAACCCTGGTATTGAAGAAGGTAAAAACATAGAAAGCTTTTTAAGCAACGATGGTAAAGTGAAAGCCAAGCTTGTTGCGCCTGTTTTATTTAGATACACCAATGATAGCGGTAAAATAGAGTTTCCTAAAAGCTTACATGTAGATTTTTACGACACATTGGCCACCGTTGAAAGCCAATTAAATGCCAAATACGGCAAATATTTAGAGAACGATAACAAGGTGTTTTTAAAAGACAGCGTGATGGTTTTTAACCGCCACAGAGATACACTTTGGTGCGATGAACTTTGGTGGGACCAACTTACTGGCACTTTCTACACCGATAAACCAGCTACCATTTACAAGTACGGTCAGCAAAAAATTAAAGGTCAAATGGGGCTTGTAGCCGATCAAAACTTTAAATGGTTTACGCTTAATAAAGTTGGTAGGGTAAATACAGGAACAGATAATTTTATAAATGTTCCTGATAGTAGTTACTAGGTTTTTACCACAGAGCAAAGAAGCAACAGGGGGATTCTATAATTCTTCTTTGCTTCCTTGCCCTGTGTTTCGATATTCTAAAATGTTACGCCTAGCTTCTTCTGCATTTTTTTATAATAAGGGCAAATAACTGTTAAACCACACTTTTCGCATTTTGGGTTGCGAGCTATACAAGTGTATCTACCATGTAATATCAACCAATGATGTGCTTTATGCACTAGTTCTGTTGGTATGTATTTAATCAGTTGTTTTTCTGCGGCTAATGGTGTGGTTGCTTTTGTAGTTAAGCCAAGCCTTGCACTTACCCTAAACACGTGTGTGTCTACGGCCATATTGGGTTGTGCATCTATCACACTCGTTACCACATTGGCTGTTTTTCTTCCTACGCCAGGTAGCTGCACTAGTTCATCCACTGTCATTGGTACTTCACCATTAAACTTATCTAGCAGCATATTTGCCATGCCAATTAAATGCTTGGTTTTATTATTGGGGTACGAAATACTTCTTATCAATGGAAAAAGCTCATCAAATGTGGCTTTAGATAATTCAACAGGTGTAGGATATTGCTTAAAAATTGCTGGTGTAGTAAGGTTTACACGCACATCGGTACATTGTGCAGATAAAATAACCGCCACTAGTAATTGGTAGGGGTTATCGTACAAAAGTTCTGTTTCAGGATTGGCAATTGCGGTTTCAAAATATTGTAAAACCTGTTCGTAACGTTGCTTCTTCGTCATGGTTAACCGTTGAATGTGTGATTGCAGTCAACGGTTGACCGTCGACGGTTGACCGATTAAATCGTCATCATTTCTTTTTCTTTTGCAGCCAAATGCTTTTCTACTAAAGCAATATGCTTATCTGTAAGGTCTTGCGTCGCTTTTTCTGCATCTTTTGCAGCGTCTTCGCTTAAGCCTTCTTTTTGTAATTTCTTAAATTGCTCAATCGCATCTCTACGAATATTTCTAATAGCAACTTTGGCTTGTTCGCCTTCTGCCGTTGCTTTTTTAAACAATTCACGTCTTCTTTCTTCTGTCAATGGTGGCATAAACAAACGAATTTGCACACCATCGTTTTGCGGTGTTACGCCAATATTTGCTCCCATAATTGCTCTATCTATTTTAGGCAACATGGCTTTTTCCCAAGGCTGAATGGTTAATGTTCTAGCATCTTGTACAGTTACATTGGCCACCTGATTGATAAGTGTAGGCGCACCGTAATATTCAACAGTAATGCCATCTAGCATAGTAGGCGAAGCCTTACCAGCACGCACTTTTACCAATTCTGCTTCTAGGTGGTTAATGGCTTTTTGCATGGTTTCTGCTGCATCATCTAGTATTAAATCTACCTCTTCCTGCATAATAATGTTGTTTTTTGCGTGCCGCGAAATTAAGGAATGAAATGAAAAATTGCTACCGTTTAAATTTACGTGCTTTTTTAGGGCTAGTATGGCTTAGTATAAATAACTTGGTTACAGTTACATTTGCGCTATTTCCTACTTTTTTTATAGATATATAAAGGTGCTTTTAAACAATGGTAATTCTTATTCAGTGTAAAGACAGTATTGGTTTAGTGGCAGCAATTGCGCAGGTAATTTCTGAAAGTAATAGCAACATTATTGCTATGCGTGAGCATGTAGATATTGCTGCTAGCAGATTTTTTGCCCGTATAGCAATTCAAGAAGCGACCGATACAACAGCTTTAAAAGCAGGGCTTAAAAATGTATTGCCTAGCGATGCTGAAATTCATATTAATCCTTTACCTGACAAAAAAGTGGTAGTATTTGTAACCAAAGAATACCACTGCCTCAGCGATATTCTAGTACGTAATTATTTTAAAACTTTAGGTGCAACTGTAGAGTGTGTAGTAGGTAACCATGCAGTGCTAGAAGATATTTGCAAGCGCTTTGATGTTCCTTTTCATTTTGTATCGCACGAGGCTAAAACAAAGGCTGATTTTGAAAATGAGCTACATGAAATAGTCAACAATTATCAGCCAGATTATTTAGTGTTGGCTAAGTTTATGCGCATTTTGTCGGCAGATTTTGTAGAAAAATATCCTTGTAAAATTATCAATATTCACCACTCTTTTTTACCTGCATTTATTGGTGCTAATCCTTACAAAAAAGCATTTGATAGGGGGGTAAAATTAATAGGCGCAACCGCACATTTTGTAACCAATGATTTAGATGAAGGACCAATTATTACTCAACAAACCATACCTGTAGATCACTCGTTTACGGCTAGTGATATGGTACGTTCTGGTAAAGAAATTGAGAAGGCTGTACTAGCTAAGGCGCTGCAATATGTATTTGAAGACAGAGTGTTTACTTATGAAAATAAGACGGTGGTGTTTGAATAACAATAATTTTTCTACGCTTTGATAAAAGCCGCACGGCGAACAGAACGTACAAGTGTGCGACGCAACAAAAGCTACACAGTTATTCTACTGTTGGTTACAATAGTCTTCAAATAAAAAACTTAGCGTTTTTTGTAAATAGGCACGGTGCTGCATGGCTCGCCATACATAATGCTTTTGGCAAATGGGCGCAGTTTATTGGTGATGTCTACATAGGCGGTTTCTGGTATGGCAATATCGCCGCAACCCTTTACCACCACACGTTTATCGGTATATTCTTCACCGTTTACGGTAGCTAAATTTTTGGTTATGATATTGGTTATTAGTTGCTGCTCGTTGCCAAAAACAACATCTTTTGCTACTGGTTGCAAATAGCTAGCTGCAAGCATATTGGCCCACATGGGTATAATGGCATCGGCAGTGCAAGTAATGGCTACGTATTTATCTTGGTATTGCGTCCAATCGGTAGCTAGCAGGGCGGCACGGTAATCTTTCTCTTTTAAAATTAAACCCATGAATAGGTAGTCTTTTAGGTCGAAAACCGCTATCTCACCTTTGGGATAAAACTCTTCTAAGTCGAATGTAATTAATCCGCTTTCGGCTACTTTATTTACAATAATATCAGACATAATCACATTTAAATAATGGCTACAAAACTACAACATATTGATGCGTTGCAAGTTTCGGTATAAGAAACAAAAGCCCACAGTTGCGTAACTGTGGGCTTTTTTAATACCTTAAAAATAATATCTACTAATAAAATTTCGCTCTATTGTCTTTAATAGTTGCTGCTTTCTTTAAAGCACCTGCACTGCTGTAAGCAGCCATTTTTTGCGCTTGCAAAATAGATTGTTTTACTGCATTAGCATCGCTATTTGCTGCTTTTTCGGTAATGTTTTCTACACGTACTGCATACACACCACTGTTGCCTGCAATTGCTTCGCTTACTTTACCTTTTAAGCTTGGGTTAAATGCTGCACCTACCACTTTTAACTCCATACCAATACCTGGAATAAATGGATTGCTGAACAATACGCTATCTACTCTTTGTACTGCTGTTGCTGCACTTGTAGCGATGGCTTCTAAAGTTGCACCTTTAAACTTGGTATCGATAATTTGTTTTGCTTTTTTCTCATTACGTACTTGTGCTTCTACCAATGGGCGTAAAGTAGCTACTGATGGTAAACCTTGTTTGTTAACACTTGTAATTACTGCTACAATGTATTTATCAGCAAGTTCTAGTGGCTCTGAAATATCACCAGCACCACCATCATAAACCCATCTTACTAATTTACGAGCATCGTTGCCAGCACCTATGCCAGGAACTGAAAAATCCATTGGTTTAATATCGCCAGATGGCATTGGTTGCTTGTTTAGTTTCAATGCATTTTCATCAAACGCTTTTTTGTTTTTGCTAGTAGCTGCAAACTGAGAAGCGGCTGTTTGTGCGGCTGCAACTGTTTCGTTGCTTGCAATAATAGCTTTAGATAAGTAAGCTACTTTGTAAGCTGCTTGAGGATTTTTTTGACCTAATACCTCAATGTAGTGGTAACCATATTCAGTTTTTACCACGCCTTTAGTACCTACTGGTTTATCAAAAGCAAAGTCGTTAAATGCACCAACCATTTGGCCTTGAGGGAAATAGTCGTACACACCACCTTTGTCTTTACTACCTGGGTCCTCAGAATATCTAGCACATAATGTATCGAAACTTGCACCGCTTTTAATAGCTAGTTCTATACTGTCTATTAATTTTTTACCTACAGTATCTGGTTTTAATTGTTGGCCACTTCTTGGGTCAGCAGTTGCAATTAAAATGTGACGCACTTTTACGCTATCTGGCCATTGTTTTACACCAATCATTTTTGCAATGGTGTAATTGCTAGCATCTAAATAAGGGCCATAAGTTTGACCAACGCTTAATTTAGTAATGCTATCTTTATTAGCTTGTTGCATTTTGGTTTTGCTTAAATAGCTATCGTAAAATTGAATATCGCTACCAACTTTTGATAAGTAAGCTTTTGCATCTTGTGTTGCTGCAAATTCAGCTTTTAAATCAGTAATTTGTTTTAATGTAGCTGCACTGTCTGCACCACTTGGTGTAGTTGCAAAACCTACATAACTAATAGTTCTGCTTTCTTCATCTCTATCAAATTGTTTATGATGTTTTCTAGCATACGCTATAATATCTTCTTCAGTAAGTTTAATTGTACTATCTACAATAGAATTATATGGTATACTTACATAAGTAATAGAAGCAACCGCACCATTATCTGCTTGTGTTTTTTCTACTAACCATTTTGGTACGTAAGCAGCACCTTGTAATAAAGATGCATATTTTTGACGCAATGTTTGTTGTACAGTTGGCTCTAAGTAAGCTTTGTTAATCATATCAACTTGCTCAGCGTTTTTGCTTTTTTTAATATTTGCAAAAGCAGCTTTCGCATCAGCTACTTTAAACTCACCAGTTTTAGGATCTGTAAATTCTCTTTTTAATGGAGACATGTTTGGATCAAACAAAACATCAGACAGTTCTTTATCACCAACTGCAAGACCTAATTTTTCATACTCTTGTTGGTTGATTATTTTATCAACATCTTGAGACCATACACCACTAATTAACTGCTCACGTGTACCTGCTTGTTGACCATACATTTTTTCAGTGAAAGTAAGTTCATTGTCAAAGTCAGTTTTGTCAATGGTTACACCATTTACTTTACCTAAAGTAGAGGTATTACCAAAAATACCACCACCTCTACCAGCAAGACCTCTATCTTGTAGTACAAATGCAATTAAGGCTAAGGCAATCAGGGTAATCATAATCCACCCACCTTTGTCACGAATCGTTTGAATAACAGACATAATATTTGTATTAGTGAAATTTTTAAGGATGGCAAAAATAGGGGAATAATGCGTTTACACAAATTGTGGAAAAAATAGTCAAAACAAATCGTATAGCGCATTACATATGTGCACAAACCTTTAGCTTGTTTTAGAAAATTTGCAAGGCATACAAACCAAAAAAATGGTGAAAAAATTTACCCACAATATGGTTGTTAATAATTTGGTAACATAGGGAATAAGTCCATTTTTTAAGAAAATTTTTGTGGGTAGAAATAGATTAACTGCGTTTGGTAAAACAGAGAAAAAGTTTAAGAGGCATATTTTTATCCTTAGTTATCCCTGTTATTCTCGTATTGATAAGCTGTGGATTACTGAATGTGTGTAAACTGAATAACCATCATCCACAGATGTTAAAAACGCAGTGATAAATAACAACAGTAAGCATTTGCCAATGTTAATTATTTGTGGGTTTAAGTGCATAAGCCTGAGCTAATTAACTTCGCAGCGTGGGGATAAGTAAGTTATCCCGAAATCCACACTCGTAATAGTAGTAGTGGGTTTTATAAATAAAGTATTATTAAAAGAATATTACGGTAGTTATGAACATTGAAATAGCAAAAGAACAGATTTCTGAAAAAGGGTTTTTGGATATAGCGTTAGATGCAAGGTTGGATTTGTTTGCAGAGATTGAAAAATTGAAAAAAGAAAAGAATGCTATTGTGTTGGCGCACTTTTATCAAGAGCCAGATATTCAAGATGTGGCAGATTATATTGGTGATAGTTTAGGGCTTGCGCAAAAAGCACAAAGCACAGATGCTGATATGATTGTTTTTGCAGGTGTGCATTTTATGGCCGAAACAGCCAAAATCCTCAATCCAACGAAAAAGGTTTTGCTGCCCGATTTAAGGGCTGGATGTTCGCTGGCTGACTCTGCCCCTGCTGACTTGTTTAAAGCCTTTAAAGAGAAGCACAAGGATCATTTAGTGATATCTTACATTAACTGCACAGCAGAGATAAAAGCCTTGAGCGATATTATCTGTACAAGTAGTAACGCTGAGAAGATAATTGAAAGCCTTCCAAAAGACCAACCAATCATTTTTGCGCCAGATAAAAACCTAGGTGGTTATTTAAATAAAAAAACGGGTAGAAACATGCTACTTTGGAAAGGTGCGTGTATGGTGCATGAGATATTTAGCTTGGAAAAAATTACCAAATTAAAAATTCGTCATCCAAAAGCACAGTTGATTGCACACCCTGAATGTGAAGAAGCGGTATTGCAAATTGCAGATTACATTGGTAGTACCACACAATTATTAAAATATGCTGTGGCTAGCGATGTACAAGAATTTATAGTTGCAACAGAAACTGGCATTTTGCATCAAATGCAGAAAGATGCGCCTGAAAAAACTTTCATTCCTGCACCACCAAATAACAATTGTGCTTGTAATGATTGCCCTTACATGAAACTAAATACACTAGAGAAATTGTATTTGTGTATGAAGTACGAACTGCCAGAAATATTGATGGAAGAAAATTTACGTCTTGCGGCTAAAAAACCAATGGATAGAATGCTTGAAATAAGTAGAGCTGCTGGTTTGATAGGATAGGCAACCGCAGATAAAAACTGATATATTGATGTTCCATGATTAAAATTATCATGGAACATCATTTAAATCATAAGTAATCAGCGGTTAAAACACCTCTTTCACTGCATTATAAATCACTTTTGGTTTGCCCAATGTGTAATAATGCAATACAGGTACACCAAATGCTTTAAGTTCTTTACTCTGTGCTATTAACCATTCTGTACCGACTTGTTCACACTCAGCATCGGTTTTGCATTTCATTATTGCATTACTCAAATCTGTAGGAATATCAACATGAAATATTCTTGGTAAAACAGACAATTGCTTTTTATTGGTCAATGGTTTTAAACCTGGAATAATTGGTACTGTAATACCCATATCTCTACATGCTTTTACAAAATCAAAAAACTTTTGATTGTCAAAAAACATTTGTGTCATAATGTAATCTGCACCAGCATCTACTTTTTCTTTCATGCGCTGCAAATCAATCTCTAAGTTTGGTGCTTCAAAATGTTTTTCAGGGTAACCAGCTACACCAGAACAAAATTTGGTTTTACCACCATTCTTAATGTCTTCATCAATATAAATACCATGATTCATATTGGTTACTTGTTTCAATAAATCAATACCATATTTATGGCCATCTGGTTCTGGTTCAAAGCTAGCTTCGTTTTTAGCAGCATCACCACGTAGTACCAAAACATTATCAATACCTAAAAAATCTAAGTCTATTAATGCATCTTCAGTTTCACGTTTGGTAAAGCCACCGCAAATAATATGTGGCACAGCATCTATCTGGTAATGGTTCATTACAGCTGCGCAAATGCCCACCGTACCTGGTCTTTTTCTTACTTCTACTTTTTCAAACGTACCATCAAGCTTCTTTTTAAACATGGTTTCGCTACGGTGATAAGTCACATTTATCCAACTTGGTTTAAAATCCATTAAAGGATCTAAATGGTCGTAAATAGTAGTAATGGTTTTACCTTTTAATGGTGGTAATACCTCGAATGATACCAAGGTATCTTTTGCCTGTGCAATGTGGTCTGTTACTTTCATCTTCTCAATTATAGGGCTGCAATATAAACCAATGATTAAAAGATTGTGGCTATTTGAACCAAATATGCTGCTATAAAGCCTATAAATGCTACACAATTAGGCATTTTACTGCTTTTATACAATTGGTAAACAATCTTTAAAGTAACTATAATCATTTCACACAGTAGTGTAGAACGTTTATTTTTGTTCAAATAGATTTACTGTGAGTTTAACCATACATACTACCAATTTACAAAAAAGCTATAAAGGACGGACCGTTGTTAATAAGGTTTCGGTAGAAGTAAAACAAGGTGAAATTGTGGGCTTATTGGGGCCAAATGGTGCTGGTAAAACCACAACTTTTTACATGGTGGTGGGCTTAATAAAACCTGATGATGGTAAAGTATTTTTAAATGAAGTTGACATTACCAAACTACCTATGTACAAACGTGCACAAATGGGTATTGGTTACTTACCACAAGAAGCTAGTGTGTTTAGAAAACTGAGTGTTGAAGATAATATTATGGCTGTGCTAGAAATGACGAAATTGAATAAGCAAGAGCGCCATGAAAAATTAGAGACTTTATTAAGCGAGTTTAATTTGCACCATGTGCGTAAAAATAATGGTGACAGCTTAAGTGGTGGTGAAAGACGTAGAACTGAAATTGCACGTGCCTTAGCTGTAGACCCAAAATTTATTTTATTAGACGAACCTTTTGCTGGTGTAGATCCTATTGCGGTTGAAGATATTCAATCTGTAGTGGCAAAATTGAAGTATAAAAACATTGGAATTTTAATTACAGACCACAATGTAAACGAAACTTTGTCTATTTGTGATAGAGCGTATTTACTAATTGAAGGAAAAATATTTAAGCACGGTACAGCAGAACAACTAGCTGACGATGAACAAGTACGCAGGCTATATTTAGGTACTAATTTTGAATTAAAGCGTAAAGATTGGATTATTGATATGGTTAGAGAAAATGCCGAGCAAGAAGAGTTAGTAAAAGAAGATAGTTTATAAATGTAAATAGGCTAGTTCAATTAAGAACTAGCCTATTTTCTTCTCTGGGTATTTAGTAATTTACTTAGTGCTTTTCGCCCTCGTTGTATTTTTTCTCAGCAGCTTTAGCTTTTTCAAAATCTAATACTACACCATTAATACAATAACGTAAGCCTGTTGGTGGTGGACCATCTTCAAACACATGGCCCAAATGCGATTTACATCTGCTACATTCAACTTCTGTACGTTTCATGCCGTAACTATTATCTGGTAAATAAATCATTGATGATTTACTAATCGGCTCATAAAAGCTTGGCCAGCCGCAGCCACTTTCAAACTTTGCATCGCTTTTAAATAAAGGATTACCACATACTGCACAATAAAATGTACCTACTTCTTTTGAACTTTCGAATTTACTAGTATATGGTCTTTCTGTTCCTTTTTGCCTAGCTACTTGATACACTTCTGGGCTTAATATTTTCTTCCATTCTTCATCTTTAAGTGTTACTTTACTGCTATCTGTTTTTGAGTAAACAGGATTTTTTTTATCATTTTCCATAATCTCTTTTTTGGTATTACTGTTTTGCGAATAGCAACTTTGAAAAGTTAAAGTTACTAATAAGGCTATTTGATATAGTTTCATATTGTTGTTTTAATGATATACGCTTTTTTGGTTAAAATAGTTGTGAATGAATGTTGTTTTCACTTTCTATTTAAGACGCAGCAGTTGTAATTGCTTACAAAATACACTCGTTTTAACAAATTGGAAACAGTTTTAGTTGCAAGATGTATATTTGCCCCTCAAGCAACTCCTTTACTTACAATGTTCAACATTATTTTGTTTGGTCCTCCAGGTAGTGGAAAAGGTACCCAAAGTGAAATGCTAATTGCAAAATATGGCTTAATTCACTTGTCTACAGGTGATATTTTACGCAGAGAAATTGCAGCAGGTACACCACTTGGTTTAGAGGCTAAAAGTATTATGGATAAAGGTGAATTAGTACCAGATGAGGTAGTAATTGGTATGATAAGTTCGGCCTTAGAAGCTAACCCTGAAGCCAAAGGTTTTTTGTTTGATGGTTTTCCTCGCACAACAGCTCAAGCATCTGCTTTAGATAAATTGTTACAACTTAAAGGGACAGAAATTGGTATTGTATTAGCACTTGAAGTGTCTGAAGAAGAACTTGTAAAACGCCTTTTAAATAGAGGATTAACAAGTGGACGCAGCGATGATACAAATGAAGTTGTCATAACAGCTAGAATTGCTGAATATCGCAAGAAAACTTCTGCGGTAGCAGATTATTACCAACAATTTGATAAAGTAAAAAACATTCAAGGCGAAGGCTCTGTAGATGAAATTTTTACTTTATTAAGTAACGAAATTGATAGTCGCTTATAGAGATTTGGCAACCAAAACCAACTGCTGATCCCGCAAAACCTGCGGGATTTTTTATTTGTCTGAACCTTGATTTTAAATGATGAAATGGATTTTGGTGATTTCTTAACGCCCTTTAGGGTTGGGGCGTTAAATATTCAATAGCTGCTTTAAGTGCAGTTAAAAACTCATCAGCTTGCGCTTTGGTTAAAGCTAAAGAAGGTAGTAAGCGTATAACATTTGGTTTAGCTTCACCTGTGAAAACTTTAAACTTGGTTAATAAAGTTTTCTTCAAATCTTTTAATGCTTTAGGTACATCAAAACCAATCATTAAGCCCTTACCACGTACATTTTGTAAAGCGGTAATTTTCTTCAATTCTTCTTGTAAATAGTTACCTACACTTGCAGCATTGGCTACTAAATTATCTTGTTCAATAACTTCTAGTACCGCTAGTGCAGCTGCACAAGCCAGTTGGTTACCGCCAAAAGTAGTACCTAGCAAACCATATTTAGGTTTAATGTGTGGTGCTATTAAAATACCACCAATAGGAAAACCATTACCCATACCTTTTGCCATTGAGTAAATGTCTGCATTTATACCGGCATGGTCGTGGGCAAAAAATAAACCGCTTCTACCATAACCGCATTGTACGCTATCTGCAATAAATACAGCATTGTATTGGTCGCATAAAGAGCGAATTAATTGCAAGAAACTAGCATCAGCTTCTATAATTCCACCAACACCTTGTATACCTTCAATAATGACAGAAGAAATCTCATTTCCTTGTTGTTCAAAGCAAACTTTTAAAGCAGCTTCATCATTAAAAGGTAAGAAGATAACATTCTCTGTTTCGTTGATTGGCGCTACTATTGATGGATTGTCTGTTACAGCTACTGCCAAAGAAGTACGACCATGAAACGATTTACTGAAAGCAATCACTTTCTTTTTACCATTATGAAAGCTAGCTAGTTTTAAAGCATTTTCATTGGCTTCAGCACCACTATTACACAAGAATAATTGGTAATCTTCTTTGCCACTAACCTTACCTAATTTATCGGCTAATTGCTTTTGCAAAGGAATAATAACAGAGTTAGAGTAGAATGCAATTTTTTCCAATTGCTCTTCAATAGTTTTTACCCAATGAGGATGTGTGTGACCAATACTAATAACAGCATGGCCACCATACATATCTAAGTATTGTGTACCATTTTCGTCCCAAACATTACTACCTAATGCCTTTGTAATGGTGATATTATTAAGAGGATAAACGTCAAACAATATAGCCCCCCTACCCCCCATAGTGGGGTTTTGTGAAGAGGTTTCTTGAGTTAAATTTTTATTTTCCATTTTATTAGTTTTTTATTCCCCCTTTGGGGGATTTAGGGGGCTTTAAAAGCTAGCAGCTTTTAGCTTCAAACCTAATGTTTCATCAAAGCTAAACATCAAGTTCATATTTTGTACCGCTTGACCCGAAGCACCTTTTAATAAATTATCAATCACAGAATGAACAACAATAGTGTCTTCTACAATTTCAATATTGACAACACATTTATTAGTGTTAACTACTTGTTTTAAATGAATGGCTGAAGTAGATTTTTTGGTAAATGGTTCGTTGTTATAGGCTGCTTGAAATGCATCAACAACCATTTGTTTATCACCTTTAAATTTAAAGGTTGAGCTGATAAAAATACCTCTTGTAAAATCGCCACGCCAAGGCACAAAGTTGATAGCTGGTAAAGATGCGTTGCTACCTGCCTCTTGGTGTAAGGATTGCATGATTTCGCCTAAATGCTGATGCGTTAAGGTTTTATAAGGCGAAATATTATTAGCTCTCCAACTAAAATGTGAGGTTGCACTTAAACTTTGTCCTGCACCAGTGCTACCGGTAATACCTGTTGTGTACACATCTACATTGTTAAGTAAACTAGCTTTTGTAAAAGGTAATAAACCTAATTGTATAGCCGTTGCAAAACAACCTGGATTAGCAACACTATCGGCTTTTTTTATAGCTTCTCTATTTATCTCTGGTAAGCCATAAACGAAGTTTCTGCCCTTAATAGAAGCATCTGCTGTTAAACGAAAATCATTACCAATATCTATTAGTTTAATCTGACTAGGTATATCATTTTCTTGTACAAATTTCTTTGCCTCACCATGGCCAGCACAAAAGAAAATGACATCTACATCGTAATTGTGCGTTTCAGAAAATAGAATATCTGTATCGCCAATTAAATCAGTGTGTACTTTGCTTAATACATTGCCAGCATTACTACCGCTTTGTACAAATACTATTTCTACTTGAGGATGATTAAGTAATAAACGAATTAATTCGCCACCTGTATAGCCAGCACCGCCTATTATACCTGCACGAATGCCCCCAGCCCCTGAAGGGGTGTAATTATGATTGTTAGTATTTATATTGTCTGTCACTTTATTTTTTTAAAGCTTAAAAATTCCCCTTTAGGGGTTAGGGGTAATGCTTTCTACAACCTTGTGAAAAATAGAAGTTTGGTTGCCGAAAATTTTACTAAATCCTCTTACATCTTCACCAGTAAAGCCAGTGTTCATTTCACCGTATTTACCAAACTTAGCACTCATTAAATCGTAGGCACTTTCTATGCCTATTACTTGAAAACGATAAGGCATTAATTGTACAAACACATCACCAGTTACATTTTGCTGACTGTTAGTTAAGTAAGCTTCAATATCACGCATTACTGGGTCTAAAATTTGACCTTCATGTAACCAGTTACCATAAAATTGTGCTAGTTGATCTTTCCAGTTTAGCTGCCATTTTGTAAGTACATGTTTTTCTAAAGCGTGGTGCGCTTTTAAAATAACCATCGGTGCAGCAGCTTCAAAACCTACACGACCTTTAATACCAATGATTGTATCACCAACGTGAATATCTCTACCAACACCATAAGCACCAGCTATAGTTTGTAAGTATTGTATGGCTTTTGCAGGATGATTGAATGATTGACCATTTACAGCCGTTAGTTCGCCTTTTACAAAAGTCAATTTTACTTCTTCGCTGTCAGTTTTTGTTACTTGCGTAGGCCATGCACTTTCTGGTAACATACCTTTACTTTGTAAGGTTTCTTTACCACCTACACTTGTGCCCCACAAACCTTTATTAATGCTGTACATGCTTTTTTCAAAGTTCATGTCAACACCTTTTTTCTTTAAATACTCAATCTCTTCTTCACGGCTTAATTTTAAGTCACGAATAGGAGTGATAATTTCTACACCAGGAATCATGATATGGAAAATCATATCAAAACGAACCTGATCGTTACCAGCACCAGTACTACCATGTGCTACAGCTACAGCGTCTAATTTTTTTGCATGTTCTGCAATGTGTAATGCTTGGCTTAAACGCTCTGCACTTACGCTTAATGGATAAGTGTTGTTCTTTAATACATTACCATAAATTAAGTATTTAATAATGCTATCGTAGTAGCCCTCAACAGCATTTACAGTGGTGTGTGTTTTTACACCTAGTTTGTAAGCGTGTGCTTCTATTTGTACCAATTCTTCGTCATTAAAACCACCCGTGTTTACAATTACACTGTGTACATCAAAACCTCTGTCTTCTGTAAGATATTTTACGCAGAACGTAGTATCTAAACCACCACTAAATCCTAAAACAACGTTTTTGCTTGCTTGTGCCATGTTTTTTGGTAAATTATTTAAGTAGAAAAAATTTTAAAAATAGATTTTGGCTTGCCGTCTTTTGGCTGCTCGTTTTTCTTATTAAACCACTGTAATAGTTTCGATTGCTTTAGCCTGTTAAAACGTTCGTACAGACTTGAGTTTTCTTCAAAATCTGCTGCGGTTTCTTTTGGTTCTGCTTTATCTGCTGGGTCAAAAAGCATAGCTGTGCACATACAGTTTTTGCGACCCTTACTCATCAATATGTCATAATTGACACAGCTTTTACAGCCAGCCCAAAATTCCTCATCGTCTGTTAGTTCGCTGTAGGTAACAGGTTCATAGCCCAAGTCACTGTTTATTTTCATAACAGCTAGACCAGTAGTAAGACCAAATATTTTAGCGCTTGGATATTTTTCTCTAGATAGTTCAAATACTTTTTTCTTAATCAATTTGGCTACACCACTTTTTCTAAATTCTGGCGAAACAATTAAACCACTGTTAGCCACAAATTTTCCATGACTCCACTCTTCTATATAACAAAAGCCTACCCATTGGCCACTAGGCATCAACGCTATAACGGCTTTGCCTTCTAGCATTTTTTTGGCTATATATTCTGGGCTACGTTTAGCTATACCAGTACCACGGGCTTTTGCCGATGATTCCATTTCGTCAGTAATGCGAAGCGCATAATGCGTATCGAGATGATTAGCTACACGAACAATAATATCCTGCTGTTCCAACTTGAAAAATTAAAAAAATGAGCGATGCTTGTTAAAACGTCTACACTTCTCTATTAAGTGCTTGTAAGTCGGGAAAGGTTCACTGATAGGGGCAACTGCCAACTGCTCGTCCTATCAGCAACCGCGTCGTGGTCGCGGATTAAAAGCAGGCATTACAGGTAAAAACTGTATTGCTGTTTGATATGAAGTTGTGTTTTTCAACTGCTTTTAGTTTGTTGTTGTTAATTGAGGGCGTAAAAGTATAAATATTAAACAGATTATCGCACAAATAATTAAGAAATTTTGGTTAAGGATTAGTTTAACGAATTTCATAGCTGATGTTTCTTAGCGATATTTTTTGCTTTTGTACTTCTTATCCTTTGTTTCTTTGTAGCAAATTTTTTAAATGCAATTACCTTCTACTTTACTGGAAAATGCAGTGGCGCAGTTTGCCAAACTACCTGGTATTGGTAAAAAAACAGCTTTGCGTTTGGTATTGCATTTATTAAAGCAAGATGTAAACGATGTGCAGTATTTTGGCGAAACAATTGCCAAAATGCGTAGAGATATTCAGTTTTGCCAGCGATGTTTTAATGTAAGCGATGGCTCATTGTGTAGCATTTGTAGTAATACAGCAAGAAAGCAAAACCTGATTTGTGTAGTTGAGAATATTCGTGATGTAATAGCTATAGAAAGTACGCAACAGTTTAGTGGCACTTATCATGTATTAGGTGGTATTATTTCGCCGATTGATGGTATTGGTCCTGATCAATTAAATATTGAAACATTGGTAAACAGGGTAGAAACCGAAGAAACTGAAGAAATTCTATTTGCACTAAACCCAAATATTCAAGGCGATACGACCATTTATTACATACAAAGAAAAATAAGCCACCTGCCTTGTAAAGTTACTACCATAGCTCGTGGTATTGCTTTTGGTGGCGAACTTGAATATGCTGATGAAATGACATTGGCAAGAAGTATTGCTAACCGCTTGCCAATTGGTCAATATGTAAAATAAACCACCGATTAAAATGCTTTGAATGATGCTTTTGATTTAGCTAAGGGAAGGTTCTACCCAAGCACCACTTTCTTTTAATAAGTTGATAAGTTCAGTAACAGCTATTTCGCTATCAATATTTTTCTTTACTACTTCTTTACCACGGTACAAGGTTATCTTGCCCAAACCACTACCCACATAGCCAAAGTCTGCATCAGCCATTTCACCCGGGCCATTTACAATGCAGCCCATAATGGCAATTTTTACACCTTTCAAGTGGTTAGTTACGGTTCTAATTTTTGCAGTAGTTTCTTGTAAATCAAATAAGGTTCTGCCACAGCTTGGGCAAGAAATGTATTCTGTTTTAGAAATTCTAGTACGTGTTGCTTGTAAAATAGAAAAGGCAGTAGAATTGATAAATTGCTCTACAGAAGTATTGATACTATAATTTCTACCTGTCGACTGTTGACTATTGACCATCGACTGCTTGTAGCTTTCAGATGTCATACCAAAACACACACCATCACCAAAGCCATCTAACAATAATGCACCAGCTTCTGTAGCATAATGAATTAAATGTTCATCAGTGGTTTGCCAATTGCTATCTGTGATAATAATAACAGGGTTTTCTATTTTTCTTTGAATCAATTCTACACACATTCTGCGTATAGATTGCATCGCATTTTTGTTGGTAGATGATAGACAAAGAACGACTGCCGCCCCAACCCCTCTAAAGGTGGGGCTTTGTGTGAGCTTGTCAAGTTCAATGAAGTCGTTATTATCATTAAAACAATCTAACATTACAAAATTTAAACTAGGATGAATGTCATTAGAATTAACAAAATCATCAACACTGAAAATTGGAAAAATTATTTCATGGTTTAAAGCCCCACCTTTGGAGGGGTTGGGGAGGCTTATAACTTTTAGTGTTCCTGGTAATGCAAAATCTAATTCGGCCTTACCTGTAAAAATATAATCTGCAGCAGCATCGCTAATATTCCATTTATCGGTTGGTTCATCGTATTTGTAACCAACGCTTTCTAGCGATGCAGGCGTAATCGTTTCTAACTTACTTAAGTCTGCAATTACCACAGGCACTTGATTGCCACCAATATTGTTTACCGCAAATGTTTTTCTACGGCTATAAGTAAACGGTGAATAAGGTACTTTTTCTATACTTGGTACATTACTATGGTCTGTGGTCTGTTGACTGTTGACCGCATATCTCTTCACCAAATCTTTACATACAGGTATTTCAAATTCAGGATCTTCAGTTAACGATACTCTAATCGTATCGCCTATACCATCTTCTAGTAAAGTGCCTATACCAGCAGCACTTTTTACACGACCATCTTCACCATCACCAGCTTCTGTAACACCTAAGTGCAAAGGATAGCACTCACCAAATTCAGCATCCATTTGTTGTATTAATAAGCGATAAGCTTGCACCATTACTTGTGGGTTGCTTGCTTTCATGCTCAATACAATATTGTGATAGCTTTCGCCACGAGCAATACGTAAAAATTCCATCGCACTTTCTACCATACCGTTTGGTGTATCACCATAGCGGCTCATAATTCTATCACTCAAACTACCATGATTAGTACCAATGCGCATGGCTGTACCGTATTCTTTACAAATTTTTACCAATGGTGTAAAGCGGTCTCTTATTCTATCTATCTCTTCAGCGTATTCAAGGTCGGTATAATCTATTTGTTCAAACTTCTTTTTATCTACGTAGTTACCTGGGTTTACACGAACCTTCTCTATTATTCTAGCTGCAATTTCTGCCGCGTTTGGTGTAAAATGAATATCAGCAATTAATGGTGTGTTGTAACCACGTTTACGTAATTCATTTTTTATGTTCAGTAAATTTTCTGCTTCTTTTTTTGATGGCGCTGTAATGCGAACTAGTTCTGCACCTGCTTCTATACAACGTATAGTTTGTTCTACTGTTGCAATTGTATCCATGGTGTCTGTAGTGGTCATGGTTTGCAAGCGAATAGGATGGTTGTTACCTAACAATAAATCGCCAATTTTTACTTCTTTGGTTAGTAATCGGCTGTATTCAGTTAATGAGTTGGTGTATAGTTGCATGAATTTATTAAGATAATGTGATGTTACTATAATTTGCTAAGGATTGTACAAATTTACAATCTTGGTTACAAAATGTTTTGATACAAGCAGATTAAGCCCTACCAATCTTTCTCGTTTTTACTTGGTTTATTCTTTTGTTGTTGTATTTCTTTTTGTAAACGCTTCTCTTCGTTGCGCAACATTTCTAGTTGTTTCGCAGCTTCTTCTTTGGTTAAAGGTTTCTCCTTTGGTGGTTGTTCTTGTTTTTGTTGCTGCTGTTGTTGCTTTTGTTTGTTTATTTCAGTTAACAGCTTTTGCAAATTCTCTCTTGCTTGTTCATCGCTATTATTCAATTTTAGCGATTGCTTCAGTGATTGTATGGCCTGCTGATATTGTTGTTGTTTAATCTCTGCTACGGCTTTATTGTAATAGGCTTTGGCTTGTAATTCAGCATCGGTAGTTGTTTCAGCTGTTGTTTGATATTGCTTTACGGCATCATTGTATTTGTTTTGCTTAAACAACGTATTGCCTTTGTTAAATAAAGCCGCTGTATTTTTACCATCAATTTTTAAGGCTTCGTTATAAAAGGTTTCAGCGTTTTTTACATCACCTTTTTTGTACAATTCATTGGCTTTAATAATGGTATTATTTGCCTTTTGGGCAAATGTTACGCTACTAAGCAAGAGACCTAATATGGTATAAGTTATTCTCAACTGAATTGTAATTTTTTTTCGCTTACAAATGTTTCTACTAGTAATAATATGACTGCGATGGCTAAAAATAGGGTATAGTACGATTGATAATCTACAAAGCCACTGTTGCCAATAGGTTTTGTTTCCATCTCGTTTAAGGTGTTTATCAATTGTGTAGTTACTTCACTCGTGTTACTTAATGTGTGATAAGTACCACCTGTTGTTTTAGCAAGCTGTTGCAGTAATTCAGCGTTTAATTTCGTAATCACAGTTTGGCCACTAATATCTCTTTTATAATCATTGGTACCTGCTTCTATTAAGGGTGTGCCTTCTACACTACCTACACCTACTGTGTGTAATACCACACCTGCATCAGCTAGTATTTTGGCTGTTTCTACTGCTTTTTCATCGTGGTCTTCACCATCAGTTATTAATATAGCGGTTTTATATTTTTTCTCTTGTGTTTCTAAGCTATTATTGCAAAGTGTAAGCGCTTCGCTAATAACTGTACCTTGAAGATTTACTACATCGGTATTGGCATTACTGACAAACATTTTTGTAGCCGCAGCATCTGCTGTTAATGGCATTTGTAAATAAGCTTGGCCAGCAAATAAAATCAAGCCAACTTTATTACCTTGCAATTGGTCTGTTAGTTGGTAAATTAATTGCTTGGCTTTATCTAACCTTGTTGGTTTTTCATCTTCGCTTAGCATGCTTTTACTTACGTCAAGTAGTATCATTACATCAATACCTTTTGTTGCAGAACCCCTTGGTGATAATGGCTTACGCAAATTAGCTGCGCTGATAAACAGCAAGCCAATACATACAATTATTGCAACAATTTTTAGTCGATATTTTTGATGCGAATAGTTCCTTGTTAATTGAGCAACTAATCTACTATCGCCAAGTTGTTTCTGTTTCTTTTTTTTCCAGCGTAGCACAAATAGAAACAGTCCTACTAATGGTAATAGAATAACCAAGCCAAACAAAAATTCTATGTATTGAAATTGAAGCATGTATTGGTTGCAAGTTACAGGTTAGAATGTTTCTAGCTTTATGGACGTTGCATTCTTAGTAAAAATTAACAAGCCGCAAAATTCTTTGCGGCTTGTTAAAACTCCCTTTAGGGTTGGGGCTTTTTTATTTTTTCCCTTCAAAAAAGCCATAGCCTTTCAAAATGCGTTTTAGCATATCAACACGTAAGTTGGTCATTGCTACATCTTTTGCACCTTCTACATTTAGCACAAAAAAGTATGGGTGGTGATTTTCTTCTACCCAACCAACAACCCAACCAAGCTGTGTACCTTTTTCTGTAGAACCTAGGCCTGTTTTATAGGCTAAAGTATAGTTAGTGTTATTTTCACGAATCATCATTTTTCTTACAATCTCTTGGCTTCTACGTTGAAAGGCTAATTGGTAGAAGTATAATTTCTTTACTATACCTAGTTGTTCATCAGCAGTAATTTTTAATGAATTATCTAACCAAAAAGAATCGATAGCTGTTTTAATTTTTGCTGTACCATAATGCATACTATCTAGGTATTCTTGCATAGTGTCTTTGCCTATTCTTCTGGCAACTTCTTGGTAGTAAGGAACGGCCGAGTATTCAAATGCTTCGGCCATGGTAAGGTCTTTGTTCCAGTTTTTAGCAGTATCACCGTTGGCAAAAGTTCTAATTTTTCCATCCCATTTTATCACCATTTTCTCGTTTACAACCTTGCCGGTTTCTATACCGATCAAGCTGTTCACAATTTTAAAAGTAGATGCTGGTAAAAAACCTGTGTCTTTGTAACGATTCAAATTGTAAATGGTAAATTGCCCTGTACCATTATCAAACATAGCAAAGCTGCCTATTACCTTATTACTATCGAAAATGGGCTTTAAGTTGTTATCAATAGTAACATTATTAGGGCTACAAGCAGCAAATACGCTGATAAGTGCTATACTTGTAATTACTTTTAACAGGGTGAATGACGTGTATCTCATTGAAATTTTTTAGTGGTGCAAATGTAACTGTTACAAGAAAGATTATAACACATGTCAACAGCAGAAAAGCAAATACCAACAATAACATCAACAAAGCTTTTTAAGTATGGTTTTGGTTTGGTGAACAATCCTTTAAAAGCGATTTCAGATATTGAAGATACTTATGGTGATATTGCCTCATTGAAGATTTCCAAAATTGGTTCTATTGTTTTTTTAAATCATCCAGATTATGTAAAGCATGTTTTAAAAGACAATCAGGATAATTATTCTCGCCGTAAAGCCGTTAAGCAACCCTCTTTTAGTGCCTTGCAAGATTTGCTTGGTAATGGTATTTTTATGAGTGATGGTGACGACTGGGAACAACAACATAAAATGTTGCGTAATCTATTTTCACCCACGTCTATTGCAAGCACTTTACCCATTATTGAAGAAGAATTAGCGTTGCTTACCAAACGTTGGCAAGAGCAAATTATAAAGGCATCAATTATTGATGTTGAACAAGAAATGCATTTGCTGATGTTGCGCATCATGTTGCGTACACATGTTTGCAGCAATATTGTTTTTCCTGCGACCGATATTTTGGCTACATTAAAACAATTCATGAATGCCTCTAATTCTAAGAAAATATTCTTGGCACAATTAAAAGCATTTGCGCTAAAGCCTTTCGGTATTAAATATCATTACAACAAACCACAGCAATCACTAGAATGGTTAATGGCTTTTGTTGATGAATTGATAGAGGACTTGTTACAGGGCGCTTTTACACCAAGTGGTTTGTTTGCAACAATGTTGGTTGATTACAATAATGGTACAGTCACCAAACAAGATATTAAAGACCAATTACTCAATTTTTTATTTGCTGGATTTGATACAACATCTACAGGTATCACATTTACGTTGTACAATCTAGCCGCATATCAGCCTATTCAAAAATTAGTAAAAGAAGAAATTGTAGACAGAACTACAAAACAGTTTCCTGTGCTTGAAAAGGCAATTAAAGAAACACTGCGCTTATATCCACCTGTATGGTCGTATGCACGTGAAGCAATTGCTGATGATGTAATAGATGGTTATCACATACCTGCTAAAACCCTTGTGTTGATTAGTTCTTATGCTTTGCATCGACATAAAGATTTCTGGCAAAATGCAAATGAATTTAACATTGATAATTTTGAAAAAGATAATTTTAAGGGCAAAAATTTTGTGTATATACCTTTTGGGCAAGGTAAGCGTATGTGCATTGGCAGGGCTTTGGCCGATTATCAAATGATGACGATAGTACCACACTTGCTTAGCGCCTTTCATTTTACAACCGTAGATGATAAAAAGCCAATTATTAATCCTAACATTATCATCAAAGCCACGAAATCAATTAAATTGCGAGTAAGTTTGGCATCTTAAATTTCATCTTTCTAATTGCTTAACAATGTCTGACAAAAAGTTTACGGTTAAGGATTTTCCTATTGACAAAAAAATTGTAGCAGACATTGCTGCGTTTAATAAGTATGTCAATTTGATGCATGGTCTTTTTCAAATAGACATCGCTCACATCAGGCAGCAAATAAAAGTAGCTAAGAAAGAACAGAATCTAAATGTGTCAATTTTAGCTTGTTTACTCTACTGTTTTGCACAAGCACTAGATAAATATAAAGATGCTTTTGCTATGGTAGGTAAAGGCAATAAATACTATCAGTTTGAAGAAGCAGATGTTTTTTTTCCCTTTGAGTTACAGCAAGATGGTGAGAAAATTATTTGGTATAAAATTATTAGGCGGGTTAATAAAAAATCAATTTTAGAACTAGAAGAAGATTTAAAGAAAATGCTACAAATGAAGAAAACCTTCACAAAAGACGAGCGTTTCTTTATGCGTTTTCCTGGTTTTCTAAGGCATTTGTTTTATAGAAGAACCATGCGCAATCCTTTAATTAGAAAGAGTTATGTGGGCAATGTTTATTTCAGTTCTACTATTCATAGTGGCAATACACGTGTTATATCTTACGGGTTGCCTACGCACTTTCATTCAGTAGGTATGTTCATTGGTACTTTTATGGATGTTAAAAGTATAGAGCCACAAAAGCCCAACGCAAATATTGTTGGCGCTACATTATCGCTTGACCATTTAATAAGTGATGGTCCAATGCTAGCAAGATTAATTCGTGAGTTTGTTTTTCAAGTCGAAAATTTTAAATTGTAGTAATGGCAGATGCACCGAAAAATATTCCTTGGTATAAAATTCCCTACCATTCTGTAAGCATGCTTAAAAATCCGTTGAAAGCTATCTATCAAATGGTAGAAAGCTACGGCGATATTTTTGCTTTTAAGATTGGCGATATGCGCAGCATCATCTTCTTAAATCATCCTGATTATGTAAAGCATGTGCTGAAAGACAATGTAGACAACTATTCTAGAGGAAGAGCTTTGAAAATGTCTACCACAGGCTTAGAAGAAATGCTTGGCAATGGTATTTTTATAAGTGAAGGAAGCGATTGGGAATTTCAACATAAACTATTAAAGAGTTTGTTTTCGCCTACAGCAATAGATAGTACCTTACCTGTGTTGCAAGAAGAAATCAATCAATTTATCATAAAATGGTCTGATGCAATAGCGAATAATCCTGTAGTGAATATTGAGCACGATATTCATTTACTGATGTTGCAAATCATGCTGCGCAGCCATGTTTGTAAAAATTATCCATTTAATTATAAAGAGGTTTTTGACACGTATAATGCACGTATTGAAGCTTCAAGTTGGAACGTTGGTGCGGTTTCTGAAGCCAAGTCTTTCTTCCTAAAGCCACTTGGTATTAAGTATGAGTACAACAAGCACCAGCAGCACATTGATAAACTGAATGCTTTTTCAGGTAAGCTTGTACAGGAGTTGTTAAATGGTGACTTTGAGCCCATTGGGTTATTCGCTTTGATGCTTAGCGAGTTTAAAGAAGGTCGAGTTACACAAAAAGATATTCGTGACCAACTTTTCAACTTCTTGTTGGCTGGCTTCGAAACGACTGCTACCGCTATATCTTGGCTATTGTACAATATTGCTGCACAACCAAACTTGCAAGTGCTTTTGAAAGACGAATTAAAGGTTATAGCCTCGACAATTGATGATGTGTTGAAGCAACCTTCTTTATTGCAATTAGCTATTAAAGAGTCGCTACGGTTATATGCACCCGTTTGGTCTACAGCTCGTGTAGCTGTAAACGATGATATTATTGGGGGTAAGTTTATAAAAGCTAAAAGTATTGTGGTTGTTAACTCTTACGCATTACATAGGCATAAATCGTTTTGGCCGTCTGGTGATAAATTTGACATTACTAACTTCGAGAAAGATAATTTTAAGGGTAAAACATTTGCCTATATACCCTATAGTCAAGGCAAGCGCATTTGTCTTGGTATGGCTTTAGCCGATTATCAAATACAAACAATAACAAGTGCTTTGTTAAAGGCTTTCAATTTTGAAACCACCTCTAACAAAGCACCAGAAATTAAAGCCAACATTATTATTAAGGCAAGCCCTTCTTTACAGTTAAAAATTAGTAAAGCAAGTGCTTAAGGTTATTTCAATACGCCCAGTTGTTTACCCACTTTTACAAAAGCTGCAATAGCTTTATCTAAGTGTTCTTGATTATGTGCTGCGCTCAATTGTACACGAATTCGTGCTAACCCTTTTGCTACAACAGGATAGAAGAAACCAATCACATAAATACCTTCTTCTAACAAAGCTGCTGCAAATTGCTGAGCCACTGTTGCTTCATACAACATAATTGGTACAATTGGGTGGTCACCAGGTTTTATATCAAAACCCGCTTCTGTCATTTTGGTTCTAAAATATTTCGTGTTGTATTCTAGTTTATCTCTAAGCTCTGTTGTTTCAGTAAGCATATCAAGTACAGCTATTGATGCGCCTACAATGCATGGTGCTACTGTGTTTGAGAATAAATATGGTCTTGAACGTTGACGTAAAATTTCTATAATTTCTTTTCTGCCAGATGTAAAGCCACCACTTGCACCGCCCAATGCTTTACCCAATGTGCCTGTAATAATATCTATTCTACCCATCACGTTTCTGTACTCATGTGTACCTCTACCAGTTTTACCTAAAAAGCCCGATGAGTGACATTCATCTATCATCACAATGGCATCGTATTTATCAGCAAGGTCACAAATTTTATCAAGTTGTGCAATAGTTCCATCCATACTAAAGCTGCCATCTGTTACAATAATTCTGCTTCGCAAATGTGCCGATGCTTGTAGCTTTTTTTCTAAGTCATCCATGTTATTGTGTTCATAGCGATAGCGTTGTGCTTTACACAATCTTACACCATCTATAATGCTTGCATGGTTTAAAGCATCGCTAATAATAGCATCTTCTTCGTTGAATAGGGGTTCAAACACACCACCATTTGCATCAAATGCAGCAGCATATAGAATGGTATCTTCTGTACCTAAAAAAGTAGCAATTTTTTGTTCTAGTTCTTTATGTATGTCTTGCGTACCGCAAATGAAACGCACACTACTCATACCATAGCCGTGTGTATCTATAGCTTTGTGTGCTGCCTCAATTACTTTGGGGTGAGATGATAAACCCAAATAGTTATTGGCGCAAAAGTTTAAAACCGTTTTGCCATTTACTACTATTTCAGCACCTTGTTCGCTTGTAATAATGCGCTCTTTCTTAAATAATCCAGCTGCATCTATTGTTTGCAATTCTTCAGCAATTCTTGCTACAAATTTTTCATTCATGGCTTCTTTTTTTTCTTCAGCAAAATTATTTTACTTCTTCTATTGCTTCACACCGTTTGACACAATATATACTTGCGTATGTTAAAGTTTGTATCGCTTTTAGTACACGATACATTATTTTTGCCGCCCCACAATTACAACAGGTGAGTTGTCCGAGTGGTTGAAGGAGCACGCCTGGAAAGTGTGTATACGGGAAACTGTATCAAGAGTTCGAATCTCTTACTCACCGCAAAGCGTCCATCGTAGGGCGCTCTTTATTTTGCTTCATTAGCCATTTTCACATTACCAGTTCTTTTTAAAACGCCCCAATGTTGTAGTTCGCCTTTTATCGCTCGTTTAAATGATCTAAACAATACTATCATCATCAACCAACGGTAAATAATACGTTGTGGTATTAGCCATATTAGTTTACTCGGGTTTTCCTTGTCAAATAAAAATGATAATGCCGCAATGGCTGCATCTACAAATGTGAATACAATATAGTAAAACCCTATTTCTCCCGCATTATCCGTAAATAAGCCAAATAGCATTAATATATCGGCAAGCGGTGTAAAAAATGGCACAATATATTTAAATAATAACATGTCTGGCATGGCTATAAAGCCTAGCGAACGATGGTTAACATTTAACATTAAATCCCTGTGCTTATAAAATGTTTGCATTACACCAAAACTCCAGCGATAACGCTGTTTCATAAATTGCTTTACACTTTCAGGTGCTTCTGTGTAGGCTATCGCTCTCGGTTCATTGGCAACAATATAGCCTGCTCTTAATATTCTTATAGTTAGGTCACAATCTTCTGCAAGTGTATCTGTTGTAAATCCACCTGCATCTACAATAGCTTGTTTTTTAAATGCACCAATGGCGCCAGGCACTACTGTAATAGCATTTGCGTAAGCAAAACCTTTTCTATCAAAGTTTTGACTCGTGATGTATTCTATACTTTGCCATTTGGTAAGCACATTTACTTCGTTGCCTACTTTTACAATACCAGCAACTGCACCTACTTCCTTCTCTGTATCCTTTTTTTCTGTAAAAAAGTTCTCCATTAATTTACTTACAGCATCAGGCGCAAGCTTTGTATCAGCATCTATACACACAACATAGTCTGCTTCTGTTTTTTCTATACCTAAGTTTAATGCAGACGCCTTACCACCATTCTGTTTTGTAAATAATTTAATGGTTGGATGATTACTAAATGTCTCGGTCACTTTTTGCCAAGTAGCATCTTTACTGCCATCATCTACAAAAACAATATTAAAATTAGGATAATCGCACTTTAGCAAATTGTGTAATGAGTCTATTACATTTACTTCTTCATTATAAGCGGGTACTATTATAGAAACTAACGGATAGCTTGATGGTATTACAGGCGTGAACGATTTCTCTTTCTTTTTTTGCAAAATTGCAAGCACGCCCAAAGTGATTAATCTAATAGCGCTCAATAGCATGAATACTAAAAACAACGCATAAAAAATGTAGCCACTCAAGTAGCCAAGTTCTGCTAAACCATAATTTATTTGCAATAAATAATAACCATTGCCATGTGGTACAGGTGGCATTACATCGTCTGGTTTTTTGCCAAGTAAATCTGCTACCGTTGTAAACTCGTAACCCTTTGCTCTAAAATAACGAATCAACATACCTGTAGCTAATACCGTTTGACTTCTGTCGCCGCCAGCATCGTGTAGCAATACAATATTAATGCTATCGCCATTTACTAGATGATTTTCATATGATCTTTTAACCCTGTTGAAAATGGTATCAGCAGTAAAGTTTTTGTACAAGCCTCTTTGCCAATCCTCTGGGTCTAAGCCTTCACCAACGGTAATATAATTTCTGGTTCTGCTCAATGCAACAGGTGCAATCTCCTCATGCTTCTCTGGTTCATAATCTGCATTAAATGGTGCACGAAATAAAATGGTACTATGGCCGGTAATGCATTCTATTAACAAACGTGTTGCATCCATTTCTAGTAGGGCACGTTGGTTGCTTACAGCACTCATGTCTGGGTGCGTAAATGTGTGATTGCCTATTTCGTGGCCTTCACGATAAATGCGTTTTACAAGTGGTATATTTTTCTCTACTTCTAGGCCTACTAAAAAGAAACTTGCTTTCACATGGTAGTAGGCTAAGGTGTCTAAAATCTGTTTGGTATATTTTGTATCAGGGCCATCATCGTAGGTTAATACAATTTTGGGTTTATTGGTATAGCCCCATTTTTTCACTACATAACTAGATGGTAATGTTTCATACTTTTCCTCTGCTATTATCATATCGGCACTATCTATCTCACATTTTATTTGTCCATCCTTTGGTGTAGATAGCACGTCTAAAATTTCACCCTGACCCATAAAGTCAACCTCAGATAAACCAGGAACCTTGTTAAACTCATCGAAGTTAAATTTTTGCAAAGCTTGTTTTGTCATTGGCAAATCGTAGAAATCCCACAGGCGATTATCTTCTGCACCAAGTCGCCAAATGGCTGTGCCAGCTAAGCCATATTCAGTAGCGAATCTCAGTGTATTAAAGTTAGTAGCAGCATCTGTAAAATGAACTTCGTGCAGTATATCTTGACCGTCATAGTATTCATAATGCAAGTTGTAACTATCGTTATCAAAGTCTACAATACCGTCACTTTCTCTTGCTGTAACCAATGCTTGTTGATAGGTGAGTGGCGGGCCATCTACTTTACCCTTTTTCCAATCATAACCGTAGGCGGCCATGTTTAAAACAATTTTTTTAGCCGGAACAAATTTGGTTAAATGATCTACGGCCGCTTCTACCCATCTTTGACCGCTAATTGGTCCAGGCTTTGTACTTTCTGAGTGTTCGTCATAAGCCATCAAAAAAATATAGTCATTATAGTTCGATAGTTCCTTGTAGTCATAATCCTCATTAAATGGCGATACGTTTTGTGTAACCATAAAGCCTTTTTCGTGTAAGGCTGTGTATAGCTCTCGCTGAAATGTACTTAGTACTTCATTATTGCTTTCTTTCAACTCTTCAAAGTCCACATTAATACCTGCAAACTTGTACTTGGTAATTAGGCGCAACACATCAGCAATCAGTCTCTCTTTTTTTGCCTTATTATTCAATATTCTGTGTAAGGCATCACCACTAAATAAACTATTGTAGTTGTTTGAAAGTATAGGCATTGCTTTCACCTTTGCAGCCTTAATTACATCAAAGCCCTTTTTGTCTATATTGGCAATTAGTGTATCTGCTTTCGGGTCAATAAAAAACCATTCTGGTAACACTAGGTTTACCTTGCTGATATTTCTTCTTAGTGATAGAAAAGATTGAGGATCCCAGTTTACATAAAAAGCCGCACGTATGCCTAGGCTATCGTTAAACATGGTAGAGGTAGAGAGATTTAAATTGGGATTTTTTTGCCCCATACCTTGTCCCTTGGCCCATCGTTCCTGTATGTATTTGCGCATACCACGATACTCTCTACCCATTTTACTTTCTCGATAGTCGGGTACCTTTTCAGATAATACTTTCTTTATGGCCCTGCCTTCAAGTGGTATATCTGGTAATGATGCGTTTACCAAGGCAATAACCACTGCTGCAAATGCCACCAATGCTAGCACTAAAATTATTCTGCCAGCCCATTTAAAGCGCTGCCATCTTGTTGGATTATTGGTCTGAAAAATTTGAGGATTATGTTGAGCCATATGGGTTTGCTACCAAAGTTGTTTAATGCCTATTATAAACGTAATCGGTCGTTTAAAATTATAACCATTACTAGCATTGTTTTGCTTTGTGCAAAGGTATTACGAGTAGCCTATCTGTAATACCCATTTTTTTCAATCTCTTCTCGCACCTTATCTGTTACTAAGTATTGAATGCTTTTCTTTTGTTTGATGTATTGTCTAATAGTTGTTGCCGAGATGTCTAGTAGGGGGGCGTTCAAAACTGTTATATTTTTATTGGCAGGGTCTTTTGCAATTGCAAATTCGGGTCTTTGGTAAATGATGAGGTTGTAGTTTTTCTGTAGAATATCTGCGTTTTTCCATTTGCCAATATTGCTAAAACTGTCACCACCTAGTATAATGCTAAATTGATGATTGGGATATTTCTCTTCTAGATAAACGAGGGTGTCTATAGTATAAGATGGCTTCGGTAATTTAAATTCTACGTCAGAAGCTTTTAGGTGTGCATTGTCCTCTATTGCTAATTGTACAAGATGTAGTCTTTGATACTCGTTTAATAAGCTTGCTGCAGGCTTTAATGGATTTTGAGGACTCACCACTAGCCAAACTTGGTCTACATCTGTGTGCTCAACCACGTGGTTGGCTATTATTAAGTGGCCAATGTGAATGGGATTAAAAGAACCAAAGTATAAACCAACCTTCATTATTCTATGCTTTTTTGAATGCGCTATGCAACATCTTCTATAAAAATACTGTTGGCTTCGCTTAGTCGTAGGCTTAAGTTATAGCCCGAAACAGCAATTGAAATCGGATCTCCAAGTGGCGCCACCTGAATCACTTTTACCATTTCTCCAGGTACACAACCCATTTCCATAAGTTTAATGAATATCTCATCTTTCTCAAAAGAATGGATGACTGCTTTTTGACCAACCGCCAAATCACTTAATCTTTTCATCTTGTCTATTATGTTGCAAATGTAAACTTGTACTGTAGCTTTTTGTTACGAAATTTGATATAACAAACCATGTTCTAATTATGCAACTAGTATCGTTTCACTCTGCAGACAAACAACTAACACTTAAAAACAAGACACGCCTCAAGCTATTTATTGCTAGTATTTTCGATCACGAATGCAAGCCGCTTGAGAAGCTCGACTATGTTTTTTGTTCTGACGAGTACTTGTTGCAAATGAACAACGACTTCTTGCAGCACGATTATTATACCGATATCATAACTTTTCCTCTTTCTGATAACCATCAGCCCATAGTAGGTGAGGTGTATGTTAGTCTTGATAGAGTTAAGGATAATGCATCTCAACACAACTCGTCTGTACAAGATGAAACATTAAGGGTGTTGTTTCATGGCGCCCTACATCTTTGTGGCTATGGCGACAAGTCTACAAAAGAGGTTAAAACCATGCGAGCCAAAGAAGATTTTTACATCAATTTGTTTCACGTGGAACAATAATTGACCCCGTTTTTCGCTCTCAAACACACCCCTTATGTTGTGTTTCACGTGGAACATTATGTTTTTCGAGAAGTTTCACATGTCGTCAAGGGCTTGTTTTATCTTTGCCTTTCAATTGAAATAATGATGTTTCCAGAATATGATGTTATAGTGGTTGGTGCGGGTCATGCAGGTTGCGAGGCCGCCGCTGCTGCCGCTAACCTTGGTAGCAAGGTATTGTTGATTACTATGAATATGCAAACCATTGCCCAAATGAGTTGTAACCCCGCAATGGGTGGCATAGCCAAAGGGCAAATAGTAAGAGAGATAGACGCAATGGGTGGCTACAGTGGTATTGTGTCAGACAAGAGCATGATACAGTTTCGCATGCTAAACGTAAGTAAAGGCCCCGCCATGTGGAGCCCTCGAGTACAAAGCGATAGAATGCAGTTTGCTGCAACTTGGCGTGAAATGCTTGAGCAAACACCCAATGTTGACTTTTACCAAGACATGGTAAGCGCATTAATCATTAAAAACAACAAAGCCTGTGGTGTAGTTACAGGTATGGGCAACGAAATAAAAGCCAAATCGGTAGTAGTAACTAGTGGTACTTTTTTAAATGGCGTTATCCATATTGGCGAAAAACAGTTTGGTGGCGGTCGTGTAGGAGAGAAAGCGGCAACTGGTATTACCGAACAATTGGTTGAGTATGGCTTCGAAAGTGATCGTTTAAAAACGGGTACACCACCTCGTATTGATGGTAGAAGCTTAGACTATTCTAAAATGGAAGAACAAAGAGGCGATGATATCATTACTGGCTTCTCTTATTTAGACATTGAAAAAATAAAACCCGAACAGCAAAGAAGCTGTCATGTTACTTACACGAATCAAATAGTACACGATATTCTTAAAACAGGTTTTGATAGAAGTCCTATGTACCAAGGTAGAATTGAAGGCCGTGGCCCAAGATATTGCCCTAGCATTGAGGATAAGATTAACCGTTTTGCTGAAAGAGACAGACACCAACTGTTTGTTGAACCAGAAGGATGGAATACCTGTGAGATATACGTCAATGGATTTTCTACTTCTTTACCAGAAGATGTACAAATAAAAGCCCTACGCACAGTGCCTGGTTTTGAAAACTGTAGAGTGTTTAGGCCCGGTTATGCTATCGAATACGATTACTTTCCACCTACGCAATTAAAGTATTCACTAGAAACCAAGCTGATGGATAACCTGTTTTTTGCAGGTCAAATCAATGGCACTACTGGCTATGAAGAAGCGGCTTGCCAAGGGTTGATGGCAGGTATTAATGCGCACCAAAAAGCAAAAGAACTAGAACCGGTTGTACTTAAAAGGAGCGAGGCTTACATCGGTGTATTGATAGATGACCTAATCAGTAAAGGCACAGACGAGCCATACAGAATGTTTACAAGCCGTGCTGAGTACAGAACTTTATTACGTCAAGACAATGCAGATTTACGCTTAACCGAAATGAGCTACAATCTTGGCTTAGCATCAAAAGAGCGATTAGACAAAGTGCATAAAAAGCTAGATAGCGTAAAGCAAATCACGTCTGTTTTAAAAGACTTTAATGTAGAAGCCGACGATATAAATCCATACTTTGAAACCATTCAGTCGTCACCAATAACTGAAAAACAAAGGGCTAATAAAATCATTTTACGACCAAATGTGGGCTTAAAAGAGATGATGACGGCAATACCTGCACTAGCAGCACACTTGAATGGCTTTGATGAAAAAGAGTTAGAACAGGCCGAAATTCAAGTTAAATATGAACGCTACATAGAGAAAGAACAAGAACTAGTAAATAAAATGGGGCAGTTAGAAAATGCAATTATCCCAGATTCTTTTGACTACGATAAGGTGAATGCACTGTCTAATGAAGCATTGCAAAAGTTCAAAAAAATTCGCCCACACACACTTGGCCAAGCAAGCCGCATTAGCGGTGTGAATCCAAGCGATGTACAAATACTAATGGTATACATGGGTAGATAACTTTTAAAGTAGGCTACTCAATAAAACAAAGAGTTTCAAGCAGGTTGGCCAAAGGGTAAGCTAGTTTGAAACTCTTTGTCGTTTATGGTGTTTTAAGGTATCTTCAATACATAAACCATCAAATGCCATGAAACTAAAACTACTACTAGTATTGCCTTTTTTCGGCTTACTGCTGTGGGCTTGCACCCAAAAAACTGAGAACAAATCAGTAACAGTAAAAGCATATTTCGCACAACACGACTCTGGTGTGCAATCTGCAGGTGTAAAAATGATTCCTGTAGAAACCCCAATTGGCGCTTTTAAAGTATGGACCAAAACCATTGGTAATAACCCAAAAATCAAAGTATTGCTATTACATGGTGGCCCAGCCATGACACATGAATACCTTGAAAGTTTTGAGAGTTTCTTTCCGCAAGAAGGTTTCGAAATGATAGAATACGACCAGTTGGGCTCATACTATAGCGACCAACCTAAAGACAGTAGCCTTTGGACCATTGACCGATTTGTAGAAGAAGTAGAACAGGTACGTAAAGCATTACACCTCGATAAAGACAACTTCTATTTATTGGGCAACTCTTGGGGCGGCATGTTGGCTATGCAGTATGCACTTAAATACCAGCAGAATCTCAAAGGTTTAATCATCTGTAACATGATGGCAAGCTGTCCTGATTATGGTAAATATGCGAATGATGTTTTAGCCAAGCAAATGCCACCAAAAGTATTAGATACCATTAGAGCAATAGAAGCGAAAGGCGATTTTAAAAACCCTAAGTACATGGAATTATTAATGCCTAATTTCTACAACCAACACTTATGCCGCTTGCCAGAATTGCCCGATGCTGTAAATAGAGCATTTAAACATGCCAATAATGAAATTTATACCATGATGCAAGGACCAAGTGAATTCGGTGTAGCAGGTCGTTTGGCTAATTGGGATATCAAAGCCCGCTTGCCAGAAATTAAAGTGCCTACACTTACAGTAGGGGCTAAGCACGATACCATGGATCCAGAACACATGAAATGGATAAGCACCCAAGTACAAAAAGGGCGTTACCTGTACTGCCCAGAAGGTAGCCACCTATCAATGTGGGATGACCAAGCACACTTTTTCCCCGGCGTTATCAGCTTCATTAATGACGTGAATAACGGTCAATTCAAATAGCAAAATTTCAAATCCATCACTTCTACACAGCCATTCATCATTTTTATTGATGAGTGGCTGTTTTTTGTCTACACAATCATTAGCTTTAGCCTTCATCACAAAGCAAACTGAGTAATTTATGAGAAAATTGAAGCTATTGCTTTCGGGGCTCTTGTTTACGTGTTTATTACAGGCTCAGGAAACATTTCCAGTTAATGGTGTTGCAGACAAAAGGGATGGCTGTTATGCCTTTACCAATGCCACCATCGTTCAGTCATCAACATCTACGTTACAAAAAGCTACACTCGTTATTCGCGATGGCAAAATTGTAAGTGTAGGCACTACTGTAAGCATTCCTAAAGATGCGATAGTGGTAGACTGTAACAACAAGTTTATCTATCCTTCATTTGTAGACATTTATACCGATTATGGTGTAGCTACACCACAGCGTCAGCTAGGTCAGCTAGGTGCAGGTGGATTTAACTTTAATGCTCCAGCACAAATTACATCTAACACCAAAGGTGCTTACGCTTGGAACCAAGCAGTAAAACCAGAAGTTGATGCAGCTAAACTATTTACAGTAGATGATACAAAAGCAAAAACCTACCGTGAAAGTGGTTTTGGTACGGTATTAACACACGTTAAAGATGGTATCATTCGTGGTAGCGGCGCAGTAGTTACTTTGGCTAATACAGAAGATAATTTTGCATTGCTAAAAGAAAAAGCATCAGCGCACTATTCTTTCAGCAAAGGTACTTCTACACAAAGCTACCCGAGTAGCGTAATGGGCAGCATCGCTTTGTTGCGCCAAACTTATTTAGACGCACAATGGTACAAAACCAAACCTGCTACAGAGGGCATCAACTTATCATTACAAGCATTCAACGATTTACAATCTTTACCACAAATATTTGAGGCAGAAGATAAATGGGTTGACTTACGTGCAGATAGAGTAGCGAAAGAATTCGGTACACAATACATTATTAAAGGTGGTGGCAACGAATATCAACGCATTAAAGAAATTGCTGCTACAAAAGCGACCTATATCTTATCGCTTAACTTTCCACAAGCAATGGATGTTGAAGATCCTAACGATGCAAGATTTGTATCATTAGCCGATATGAAACATTGGGAACTAGCACCTACAAACCCTGCTGCGTTTGAAAAAGCAAATGTGAATTTCTGCTTAACCGCTGCAGATCTACGTGACCTAAAATTGTTTTTAACCAACTTGCGTAAAGCCATCGAATATGGTTTAACGCCTGCAAAAGCAATGGATGCAGTAACAAAAACACCTGCTACATTATTAGGTGTTTACGATAAAGTGGGCAGTTTAGAAGCTGGCAAATTGGCTAACTTCTTAATCACTACCGATAGCATTTTCTCTGAAAAAGCATCTATTTTAGATAACTACGTTCAAGGTAAAAAATACGTTGTAAAAGCAGATGGCTGGAACGATGTAAAAGCAACGTACAACTTAGTAATCAATGCACCAAGTGGGGCTATCAATTATACATTAGATGTTAAAGGCGCTGCCGCAGCATCTGTAATTGGTAAAGACACATTGACTCCAAAATTCAGCTTCGATGGTAAAATTGTGAAACTAAGCTTCTCACCAGTTGCACCAAGAAGAGGCGGTGGTGCTAATGCAGGCGGCGCACCTACAGGCGGTTTCGGTGGCGGTAGAGGTAACTTTGGCGCAGCCGCTACACAGTTTCGCTTAAGCGGTATTGCCAATGGCGATGTTTGGAGCGGTACAGGTGAAGACACTGCTGGTAACCGTGTTACTTGGACGGCTTCTTTCGTAAAAGCAAACGTAACTGTTGATAGTACAAGAAAACGTCCTACACCGCCTTTGCGTTTAGGCAAAGTAACCTTTCCTTTCGATGGTTATGGTAACGAAGAATTACCTAAGCAAGAAACCATGTTGATTAAAAATGCAACAGTTTGGACCAACGAAAAAGATGGTAAACTAGAAAATACAGACGTACTAGTAAAAGATGGTAAAATTGCCAAAGTGGGCAAAAACCTATCTGCTGACGGCGCCAAAGTAATTGATGGTACAGGCAAGCACTTAACGGCTGGTATTATTGACGAGCACTCACACATTGCTGCTGCTTCTATTAACGAAGGCACACAATCTGTAACTTCTGAAGTAAGAATAGGCGACAACTTAAACCCAGAAGATATTAATATATATCGCCAACTAAGTGGTGGTGTTACCTCTTCTCACATTTTACATGGTTCTGCTAATACCATTGGTGGCCAAACACAGTTAATCAAACTACGTTGGGGTGCTAATGACGATGATTTGAAATTTAAAGGTTGGGATGGTTTTATCAAGTTCGCATTAGGCGAAAATGTTAAGCGTACAACTTCTCAAAACAACAACCGTTTTCCTGATACGAGAATGGGTGTAGAAGAAGTATTAAACGATGCTTTTGCTCGTGCAGTTGACTACCAAAAAGCCATGAAAATTGACCCTAAAACACGTAGAGATTTAGAGTTAGATGCCTTGGTAGAAATCATGAACAAAAAACGCTTCATCACTTGCCACTCTTATGTACAAAGCGAAATCACCGCAGCTATGCGTGTGGGCGATAAATATGGCTTTAAGTTCAACACATTTACACACATACTAGAAGGTTATAAAGTAGCTGACAAAATGAAAGCACACGGTTCTAGTGCCTCTACTTTCTCTGATTGGTGGTACTACAAAGTAGAAGTTACAGATGCTATAGCTTACAATGCTGCTATTATGTACAAAGCAGGCTTAAACGTTTGTATCAATTCAGATGATGCTGAAATGGCACGTCGCTTAAACCAAGAAGCTGGTAAAACAGTGCGCTACGGTGGTGTACCAGAAGAAGATGCTTTAAAAATGGTAACCTTAAACCCAGCTAAAGCACTACATGTAGATGATAAAGTAGGTAGCATTAAAGTAGGTAAAGATGCTGACTTAGTATTGTGGAGCGATAATCCATTAAGCATTTATGCTAAAAGCTTGTACACTATTGTAGATGGTACTGTTTATTTCTCTAGAGAAAACGACGAAGCCGCTAGAAAGAAAATAGCAGCAGAACGTAACCGCTTAATCTCAAAATTGGGTGGCGAGAAAAGAGCAGGTATACCAATGAGACCGGCTGAACCTAGCTGGCAAGTAATCCTTAGCTGTGGCGACCACGGTCATCACAATGGCCTAATTACAATAGACGAACAAGAAGGCGACGGTAAAAATTAATCATCTACTAAAGAACTAATTATGAAGAAAATATTGTGTTCTCTATCGGCTATCTTATTGCTAGCGGGTATTGCAACAGCGCAAGAAGTGGTGTATCCTGCACCAGCCTTTAAGGGCAAATTATACATTACCAATGCCACTGTTCACATCGGCAATGGTCAGGTGGTAGAAGGTGCCACTGTAGAAGTAAACGATGGCAAAATTGTACAAGTATCTACAACCGTAACGCCAGCTAGTGGTGCTAAAGTGGTAGATGGTAAAGGCAAGCATGTGTATCCTGGTTTAATATTATCATCAACCGATCTTGGCTTAAAAGAAATAGCCAATGGTGTACGTGGTAGTAACGACTATGCTGAACTAGGTGACTACAACACCAATATTCGTTCTATAACAGCTTACAATACCGATTCTCGTGTTATTAATGTGTTGAAGGCTAATGGTATTTTATTAGCTAGCGTTACGCCAGAAGGCGGTGTTATCAGTGGTTCATCTACTGTGGTACAGCTAGATGCGTGGAACTGGGAAGACGCAGCTTACAAAATGGATGGCGCTATTCATGTAAACATGCCAAGCTTTATTGCCCGTGGTGGTAGAAGAGGCGGTGGCGGCTTCCGTGGCTTTGGTGCTGCCGGTGGCGAAGCTGTAGACCCAAACAAAGCCGCTTTAGATAAAGTAGACGAAATAAAAGCGTTCTTTAACGAAGCAAAAGCCTACTTAGCTGAACCTACACACGCTGCTACCAACCTAAAGCTAGAAGCAGTAAAAGGTTTGTTTGAGAAAAAGCAAAAACTATTTGTACATGCTGACCAAGTTAAGCAAATGCTAGTAGCTATCGATTTTGCAAAAGAGTTTGGCTTTAACATTGCCATCATTGGTGGTAGCGAAAGCTTTTTAATAGCCGATTTGCTAAAAGCCAATAACGTTCCAGTAATATTAAACCAGCAGCACGCCCTACCAGCTACAGAAGATGATGATGTAGACCAGCCTTATAAAACGCCAGCCGTGTTACAAAAAGCAGGTGTATTATTTGCCATCAACGATGCGTTTGACGAAGCTCGTTACCGCAACCTAAGCTACAATGCAGGTACAGCCGCTACCTATGGTTTAAGCAAAGAAGAAGCCTTATCTGCCATTACGCTAAACGCTGCTAAAATACTAGGTGTAGATGCAACTACAGGCTCTATAGAAGCAGGTAAAGATGCCAATATAATAGTAACCGATGGTGATATACTAGACATGAAAAGCAGCAATGTAGCCTACGCATTTATACAAGGCCGCCAAGTAAGCCTAGATAATAAACAAAAACAACTGTACGAAAGATACAAGTACAAATACGGTATTAAATAGTACAATCATCCGTACAATACCTTTTACGAAGCCGTTACACAGACACGTGTAGCGGCTTTTTTGTATCGCAAAAAGACAGTGCGATAGGTGTATGACTCCCTTTTACCCTAGAACTAACATCCCTATAAGGTCTCTGTAAGGTTAGTGTAGCCCCCTAAGTCCCCCAAAGGGGATTTTGAAATGTTGAATTTGAGATTTGTAGCTTAACCGTTGACCGAAAGAGGAACACGTTTTTAAAACAACTATTATTCAAAATACCAACACTCGTATTTGCCTGTTTTTTGCAGCGTTTTTGTGGCAAGATTAAAATATTGCTGTTCGATATAGCCAAGATTATCTACTGGAATTTTTTGTTGTGGGCTGCATTTTGGTTTCAATGCTTGGTCAGTAATGGTTACTGCTGTTTTAAAACCAACAATATTGTTTTGAAGGCTTAAATCTGTTTCATATTGACCAGAAAATACCATTTTTAAAGTAGTTAAATCGTATACAGAAAACGACCTATAATTAGCGGCTGTACCTGATTCTGTAAGTAGATAATTGCCTTTTAGGTCTACAAAATAATCTTCGCCTGCAATGGCAAAAGATTGCTTAGTGGCTTTGTTATATACACCAATTAGCTCACCTGGGTCGCCTTCGTTTGGCTTGGTAGCTACAAGGTAGGCATCAGTATTCAATACTACAGAATCGGTATTGGTAGCAGGATTTAGCTTGTAACTCGTATCTACATCTATGGTAGTGATAATAGTAGCTGATGAAGTTGGTGTTGCTGTGGCAGCAGTATCTTTTACTATATTGTTGGTGGTACTGTTATTACAGCTACAAGCAATAGCTATAGCTACAAAAGCATAGGTAGTGTGGCGCAGTGTCATTTTTTAAGGGGTTGAAATTGCAATTTAGGGTATTCTAGTTTTTACGTAAGAAGCTTCCTATGAGAGATTTTGTAGGTAGGTAGTCGTAACAAGTATTGCATATTAGCGCCACAATTACACTAGCTTTGAAACAAAATATGCTAGTGCGACAATTATCTCTTTACAGCATGTCGGTATTATATGTAGTAGCAGGGGTTAATCACTTTTGGCACAAAGCCATATATCTAGCTATTATGCCTGCATGGCTAGGCTATCACGAGGCTTTGGTAATACTTAGCGGCGTTTTTGAAATATTATTGGGCTTGTTGCTATTACCATTACGTACAAGACGCTTGGCAGCTTGGGGTATTATTTTGTTGTTATTGGCGGTGTTTCCTGCCAATATACAAATGATGCTAAACTTTCTGCACATGCAGCATCCTTATGCATGGCTTACTGTAGCAAGGCTACCGCTACAAGTGTTGCTTATTTGGTGGGCTTATGGTTTTGCTAAAAAAGCTGTTTAATTTGTAAAAGAAAGCACTTGGAAACATGCTTATTTCGATAGAAAACCAATAACGCGTATAAATACCGCCACATAAGTTACTTTTGCGGCATGAATATTACTTCAGCTACATACGTGATATCGTCTGCCGATTATTTACAATGCCCTAAGGCAGATAGACCAGAATATGCTTTTATTGGTAGAAGTAATGTGGGTAAATCTTCGCTTATAAACTCTATTACACAGCGCCAAAAGTTGGCTAAAACATCGGCTGCACCTGGTAAAACACAGTTAATTAACCATTTTGCTATAGAAAGTTCTTCTGCCCAAAAAGGCTTGAAAGACAAGTGGTACTTGGTAGATTTACCAGGCTATGGTTATGCTAAACGCTCTATGACAGATAGAAGACGTTGGGAACAAATGATAGAACATTATTTGCGCAAGCGAGAAAATCTAGTAAACGTATTTGTACTAATAGATAGCCGTCACGGCCCACAAAAAAATGACCTTGAGTTTTTAACCAACTTGGCAAGATGGCAAGTGCCTTTTACATTGGCATTTACAAAATCTGACAAAGAAAAACCAGCCGTAGTAGAAAGAAACGTAAAAGCATTTTTAGACGCCATGCGTGAAAGTTGGCAGTTTTTACCACAGAGTTTTGTAACAAGTGCCGAGAAAAATAAAGGTAGAGAAGAGATATTGGCCTTTATAGAAAACTGCAATAGCGAGTTTGGTAAAGAGCGTACCGAAATATAAGAGCGTAGGAGTTGCAGATGGAGATTTCTCCATCACAATTGTTGTAATAAAGCACCGTGAATAAGCCTATTTAGTTACACACTTTATCAGCACAACAACTGCTGGCAAAGGCTTCAGGCTTGGCTTTAAAGGCAAAGCCCATACCTAAAATATAGCCCATGGCTTCTTTTAAGGCATCGTTGCTTTTAAAGGCAGGATTGGTATTAATGTCAGCATGTACCTCCATATCTACCTTGTGCTCTATAAACAAGTCGCACAGCTCGTAGGCTATTTCAATACTTTTTGCCACCTCTACCAGCATCCTTTCTTTCAGGTGATACCGCATTTTTGTTTTCTCGTTGTGGATGTACATAAACCCACCTGCATGTTCACGCAAGAAAACAATCACTGTGGCAAACTCAGTTTCTGAGCCTTTCACCTGGCTATCGGTGCCAATACAAACTTTCAAACGTGTACCTTTTTCAGTTTCCTTAATAATGGCTTCACGTACTGCTGCCTTAATGGGCAAGTTGATGCTTTCTCCGTTAAATTTTCTCCAACGCATATGCACTATGTTTTGCGTAATTTAAACCATAAAAATCATTGCATAGTCATCTGTTGATTATCTTATTATTAACAGCCTGTGCGTAGGCCTACAAAATGGGGCAAAAGCACGTTAAAACACCGTTGTAAAAGGCTTTGTTAGTCGGCCGTTGTACTACTATTAGGCTTTTGTTGCGTCACACTTCTACGTTCTTATCGCTATGCAGCTTTTATTGCAGCGTAGATAATAGCATATCATACACCTAATATTTGTTTCTTTGTAGCAAACATTTAAAAACTATCATGCGCCCTTTTGACGAGCAATTAGAACATTTAGTAGCCGAAGCGCTACATGAAGATGTGGGTACAGGCGACCATAGCACCATCAGTTGTATACCTATACACAAACTAGGCAAGGCCGTGCTAAAAGTAAAGCAAGCAGGTATACTAGCAGGCGTAAGCGTAGCAGAAAAAATATTTAGAATAGTAGAACCTACCGTAGTATTTAAAGCCTACAAAAAAGATGGTGATGCCATGCAATATGGCGATATCGCTTTTGAGGTAGAAGCACATATACATACCATACTTACTTGTGAGCGCTTGGTGCTAAACTGTATGCAACGCATGAGCGGTATAGCAACACTTACACACCAATACACACAAAAGCTACAAGGTTACACCACCAAGCTATTAGATACACGTAAAACCACACCCAACTTTCGCCTATTAGAGAAAGAAGCAGTGAAAATAGGTGGCGGTATTAATCACCGCTTTGGATTGTACGATATGATAATGCTTAAGGATAATCATATAGACTATGCAGGTGGGCTAGAACAAGCTATTAATAAGGCTTACAACTATGCACAGTCGCTACAGCCAGTGCTTAAAATAGAAGTAGAAACACGAACACTAGACGATGTAAGAACCGTTTGTGCCATAGGTAAAGGCAAAGTGTTTCGTGTAATGCTAGACAATTTTACACCCGCACAAATAGCAGAAGCTCTTGCCATCATTAATGGTGCTTTTGAAACAGAAGCTAGTGGCGGCATTAATTTAGATACCATACAAAGCTTTGCGGCTACAGGCGTGGATTATGTAAGTGTGGGCGGCTTGATACATCAAGCACAAAGTGTAGACTTAAGTTTAAAAGCTGTAATACTGTAATGTAAAAACCATAGAAGCAATGGCTAAAAAATTCACTTCAAATACCAATGGTTTTGTGTTTAGCACAGACCCAAACTTTAAGCTAGAAGATGATGAACCTGCACAGGAAACGCTACCTGCTGTGCAGCAAAAACTAAGAATTCGCCTCGAAACCAAACACAGAGGCGGTAAGGCTGTAACACTAGTTACCGGCTTTATAGGTACCGATGCTGATCTTGAAGATTTGGGCAAAAAGCTCAAAAACTTTTGTGGTACAGGTGGCTCGGCAAAAGATGCTGAAGTTATTATTCAAGGTGACCAAAGAGACAAAGTGCTACAATGGCTGCTAAAGAATGATTACAAACAAACCAAGAAGGTATAGATGGATGGAATTAGATATATTTTCATTTCTCTACCCTTATTGATAGTGTTGCTCTTACCATTTCTAAGTTGCTTGGGCTACACTATTGTTTCCATACGTTTAATAGTAAAAGCTAAAAAAGAGCAGAACGCAGTAAAGCTAAAAATAGGACAAAGAAGTTTACTAAAAGCATTGGTTGCCTTAACTATTGTGCTAATGTTTTGTTACTTTATTTACAACTAGCACTACATGACCTTACTTAACGCAACATCTGCTACTTATACCTTTTACGTACTACTATTTGCAGCATTTGTAGTGGTATTATTGTACGGTTGTAAAATGCTCTATCAATCATTACAAAGCAAAGATGAAGCTGCTGTGCGTAGGGCTAAGTTTATACTGATGTTTGCCATTATTGCCATTGTTTGCATAGCCATTGTAAGCTTTGCAATCACTGGAAAATTACCTGTAAACTAAAAGTTAATCACAGTAAATCTTTCAATCATCTACATCAACGGTCAATCTACCAACTTACTTTTTATAATAGCCATAAATGCAGGCTTATAACTCTCACCTAATAATATTTCTGCTGTTACATTCTTCAACGCTATAAGATTGCCTTCAATGCCTGTAATTTTAGCTATAGGAATGATGAACGATTTATGTACCCGCATAAACTGCTTTTGTGGTAAGCGTTCTTCAAGGTCCTTCATATTGGTGTACACCAATATTTTTTGCCCACTACGATAAATGGCTACATAGTTTTTCATGCCTTCTATGTAATCAATATCGGCTAGGTTTATCTTCAACATTTTGCCTTTAGATTCTGTTTTTACAAACAAGTAATCGTCTTCTATATCTGGCAGTTCTTCCTCTTCTTTTGCAGGATGAATAACCTTTAAAGCCTTTTGCGTAGCGGCTAAAAAGCGTGGCATACTGATAGGTTTTAGCAAGTAATCTATCACCTCTAAATTAAAACCTTCTACCGCAAATTCGGTATAAGCAGTGGTAAGAATAACCTTGCTTTTATTGCCAATGGCTTTTATAAAATCAATACCAGAAATCTCTGGCATTTGAATATCGAGAAATACTAAGTCAATAGGCTTAGAAGCTACTATTTGTAAGCCTTCTATTGGGTTTAAAGTTGTATCTACTAACTCTAAAAAAGGGGTTTGCTTAATATAGTGTACCAAGATGTCTATAGCGTGTTGCTCATCATCTACTACTAAACATTTTATCATAACTTATTGATGATTAATTCGGTGGTATAAAATTCTGCTTCGTCTATAATATTGATGCTGTATCTATTGCGGTACACCATATCAAGGCGCTTTTTGGTATTATCTAAACCGATGCCAGTAGATAGCTCTTTAGGGCCAGTTTTCTTTTTGTTTTTACATACAAAAGTTAGCACATCATCTTCTACTGTGAGCTTTATTTCTATTGGGTAATCTGGGTTTTTTAAATCGCCGTGCTTAAAGGCATTTTCTACAATGGTAATTAATACAAATGGTATCATCATCACTTCGCCTACAATACCATGTACCTCAAAATTAACGTTGAGGTTATTGCTAAAACGTAGCTGATTTATTTTAATCACATTGCGTAGATGCTCAATTTCATCTTTCAAAAGTACCTTGCCATCAATAGCATTGTCTTTACTTAATGCATAGCGCATTATTTGCGATAGCGTTAAAATACCATCAGACAATTCTTCTGAATACGGTAAAGATTTAGCGTAGAAAAAGTTAAGTGTATTGTGTAAAAAGTGCGGATTGATTTGAGCTTTTAAGAAATTATAATTGGCCTGAAGGCTTTGTATTTCTAGTATTTTCTGCATTTTTTTATCGTCACGTAGGCTGTTTAAATAGGCAATTAATAAGCTAATGCCAATTAAAAATAAGGTAGCCAAAACGGTAGAAAAAATAATAACGCCCATGCTAATAGGTGCTTTGGTTGGCACTTTGGGCGATAGATAAGGCATTAACTTATGAGATGTAAAATAATAGGCCTCGCATGCAGCAAGTAATAAAAAACTATAGACTATATAATACCATGCGTTTTTCTTAAGCAGTATAAGTCTGTGAAAATAGTTGAGCGTGTAATAGAAGAAAACAATATTGAAAATAATGCCTACAACTAGTTCTACAATGCTTTTAAGAGTAGTAAAATCTTCTAGTTTGTAAGTTTGTTCAGGCACTTTTATAAATGCAATAATAAACAGCCCAAAAAACTCAAGTACAAGATTTACACCTATGCACCAAAGTGCTACTTTTAAAAGGGAATAACGTTTCTTTTTTAAATGCATGTTACTATAAAATTAAGCCGTAGCCATTAAAATAAACATAAGGTTGTCGCCACTATTTTCTATGGCAATGGGTAAAAATAGGTACCAAAGTATTGCGTGCAAAATAATAGCAGGCTCGGTATTATTTTCGGTAATTTGTGTAACCACCTTACCATTATTGCTTTTAACACCGTACGCCAATACATCTTTACCATCTTGCTGCAATACCCATTCTGCCATTGGGTTATTGCGTACTTTAAGCTCATAATTGAGTAAGCCCCATTGTACCAAAAAGCTACTTGAATACCATTTCTCTGGCACAATGGTAATAATGGTATTGTTAGATGCATTGGTAACGGCCATGTGGTTTTTCCACAGGTTAGTTTGTTTTATGGTAAATGATTCGCCATTAATGGTTACTAATGCTTTTCTATTGTTGCTTTTATAGTCAATAAAAAGGCTTGCAAGGTCTTCATCACCATGTTTAAATTGGTAATGACCTTCACCAGTTTTTACCCATTGTTTTATCTGTGTCATACAACTGTGTTTGTTATACTTTAAAATAAGATTCTAACTCATGAAGTGTGTCTTCGCTTGTTTGCATGTCTTTAATAATTCTACCTTTTTCCATTACCAGAATGCGTTTGCACACATCAGTAATATGGTTTAAATCGTGGCTGCTTATTAGTATGGTCATACGCTTTTTTTCGTGTAGTTCACGTAGCATTTGTATTAGTCTGCTTTGTGATGATGGATCCAAGTTTGCAAAAGGCTCATCTAATATTAGCAACTCAGGATTTTGCAACATACAAGCAGCAATACCCACTTTAAATTGGTTACCTTTTGATAGGTCACGTAAGTACTTACCACTCTTTAAAATTGCACCATCAAAAAAGCTGGTAAAGCCTTGTAAAAACTCATCAACATCGGCTTTAGACAAGTTATTCAATTTACCTACAAAATAGAAATACTCTTCTGGTGTAAGGTAGTTAATTAAAAAGCCTTCGTCTAAATAAGCAGCTGTGTATTGTTTCCATTCTTCACTTTTGGTAATGCTTTTATCTTTCGATAAAATCTCACCACGATCTGCCCTAATAAGGTCGAGAATCAAACGAAAGAAGGTGGTTTTACCAGCACCGTTATTGCCTGCAAGGCCAATGATTTCGCCTTGTTGAATGTGTAGTTCGTTAATGTCAACAGCTATTTTACCGTTGTATACTTTTCCTATATTGTTTACTGTAAGCATGGTATTTTAGTTTATAGTTTGAAGTTTGTGGTTATGTTGTTCTATTGTTTTTTGTTCTGTGTTTTATGTTCTGATGTTTCTTGAAGCTTGTTCCTTTTTAATCATGGTTATCATTCAAATCATCTTAATCAGCGGTCGCTATTTCTCTCTAAAGCCTTCAAGTATTTTGTATTTGCGTAGCATAAATTCTTTGGTTAAAATCTCCATCCACCAATCTTGTAGCAAGAAGCTTGTTAACCCAAGTAAACCAACGGCAATAATGCCTGCCCAAGGATTTACGAAAAAGCCAAGAGGGAAATATAATAAGCCGCCAACCAAGAAAATAGCCAAGCTATACAACCATTGTGCAGCGCCTGTGCCTTGGTAATTAAAAGTGGCTGCTTTACCTAAATCGAGGCCTTTGTAGCTGCGTGTAGCAAAATAGATGCACATGATAGAGTGAATACCTACATTGAAAAAATACGCTGCTATTTGTATAGGAATAATGCGCCAGTTAATGAAGCCATACGGTAGAGAAACCAACATAGCAATGGTACTAAAAGCAGTAAGCAAATAGAACTTGCTTTTAACGAAGGTTTTGATGTTGGTATTGCTTGCCATAATGCCATCAAAGTGTACGCTTTGCCAAGCAAATAAAAACTGCCCAAAACTTGCCATAAACATACCTGTAATAAATATGCCACCCATTAGCACCATACCAAGCATGTTTTTTTCAAAATATACTTGCTTGTAAAAAATAAAACCATAAGCTAAGAATATTACTGACAGCATAAGTAAAGAGCGAGGTCTTTTGTTGCGAAGAATCAATTTAAGGTCTACTGCTATTAAGTCACCAATATTGCCAAAACGTTGTAGCCAAGAAAACTCGTTTGAGGTTTTGGCTTTCGCTGATTTGCTGATTTCTTCTATGTACAAATTCTTGTACAAAAACTTACTGTTATTAATAAATGCTAATGCTGCAAAAGCAATAGCTACTAAGCATAGCCATGCATTGTGTAAAATACCAGTGAATAAAAAAGCAGACACTTTTTGTAGTGAGAAAATACCGAAATAATCACCTAGCATAAACAATACTACAGTTACAAAAAAGCCAACCATCCACCAAGCGCTTATTACTGTTTTGCGTTTTACATACAGTATTAAAAAGTGGTTGAATACACACAAGCTAATGATGCTTACTACAAAACCTGTAGCTACTGCTGCGCCATAAGCTTTACCAATACCTGTAATAGAAAATGGGATAAATAAAATAAGCGGCAGTAAATTTAAAAAGGTGAATAAAGAACGCCAGTTTAAAAAATTTACCAGTTGCTTGCGCTTGATATTGTGCGCTAAATAAGGCTGTACAGCAATTGTAGGCAACTCTTGCAGCATAAAGCGCATTAAAATATCGAAGGCGAAATAGTATAGTATTAAGCCGCTGAAAACGGTCACTACATCTTGGCCTGGTACTAGCTCTTTAATAATGGCTTTTACTGCAAAGCCAAGTAGCAAAGCACTACCTAACAAATACAACATTAAAAAGCCCATGAAAATTTGAATGGCAACGCTTTTGCCAGCATTACGGCTTCGCCAAAAAGCCTTCCATTGGTGTGATAATAATAGTGAAATCATAACGGTGCTATTTTAAAATTGATGGTGTATAATTTGGTTAGTTGTTACCTAATCTGCCTTTTTCTTCTTCAAGACCAGTGGTTCTTGTTTTGCTTGCACGAACTTTATTGTTACCAAACTTGTAAGTGAATACAAGGTTTACAAAGCGGCTTTCAGCTTTGTTGTAGGTGTGAATGGTACCACCATTGTACAAGGTATTGATGCGGTATTCAAAGGTGTTAAATATATCTTTCACGTTGCAAGCAAGCGAGCCTTTGCCATTCATTATTGGTTTACTTAGGCCAATATTTACTTGTAACATACCGTCTATATTGTAAATACCAGAAGCAATAGGTGTGCTGTAGTAAGCTTGTAACTCAGCCTTCCATTTTTTAGGTAATGCAAATGTGTTGGTGGTATTAATATAGCCTGTAACCCTTGAATTTACTGCATTACCGAAAGACTGCGCATCGTATTTGGCATAAAAAGAACCAAGTGTATTTACGCTGCCCCAAACACCTTTAAAGAAGCTTTTTTGACTTGTAACAGTCAATGAAACGACGGTTGCGTTGTTTAAATTATCATAAGTGCTTATTACAGAACTATCGCTACCAGGTTTATATACTTGTGCCAATGTTTGTGTAATGTGCGAGTAACTTAGGGTAGTAAATAATTGGTACTTGTACACGTGTGTCAGCTCGAACGAGTGAACAAATGTTGGTAGAATGGTGGGGTTGCCTTGTGTATAGCTAAATTGACTTTGGTACACTACAAATGGGTTTACAACCTCGTAGCCAAAACGTTGGATGCTTTTGCGATAGCCTAGCTTAAACATGTGCGATGCAGACTTTGTGTATGACACCGCTACGTTAGGAAACAAGCTGATGTACTTGTTGGTATTGGTTTGGTTAATAGTTACCGATGTACCATTGGTGCTTGTATATTCTGTACGCAAACCTGCTTGAATACTGTATTTCTTAATGGTTTTATTGAGGTTAAGGTAGCCTGCAAAAATGTTCTCTTTGTAAATGAAGTGATTGGTTTTATTCGCATCAACTTTCCAGGTGTTGCCTACTTGTTGTTCCCAAAGTACATCGTTATCTGTTTTAGCAAATGATGCTTTTACACCTGCTTCCCATTTACCAAATTTTGTAGTACTTGTAAAATCTGCCGTGATAGATTTTAGTGTAACAATAGCTGGTGAATTATCTCGTAAGTAAAATGGTTGTTGGTATTGCAAGCCTTTATCATCGTAGTAGCGAGTGGTAAAGTCATCGTTCCATTGTCTGTTATAATGAAAATAATCTGCGTTAAAAACGATGTCAGTTTTGCCAGCACTATCTAGCAATGTTTTGTAATACACATTAATAGATGGGTTGAAAATAGTAGCAGAACCAGATGTTGTAATGTTAGAGGTGCTGTCTTTTGCAAGGCCAGCAACATCTAGAAGCGTGTTGTGGTCTACTTGTCTGTTTCTTACCACAGAAATACCTTTTGCTAAAAAACCAATAGAACTGCGTTTGTTAATGTCGTAATCAATACCAATTTTATAGTTGTGATTGCTACGTTTTCTTACGTCGTATTCTGTTTCTGCAAGGGTAGCGTTGCTGCCAATGTTTCTATCAGATGCATTTTGAATGTACTGAGGATTGTAAGCATAGTCGTAACTACCGTAAATATTAGTTTTTGCGTTGCGATGGTTAAGTGTAAGGCTAGTATTGCCACGTACATATCTACCAGTACCTACACCAAGTGTTGCGTTACCATTGGTGCCAAGGTTTTTATTTTTTGCCAAAACAATATTTATCACACTAGCACCTTGCGCATCGTATTTAGCCGAAGGATTTGAAATCACTTCTACTTTTTCTATACCATTTGCTTGCATGGCAGATAACATGGTTTTTAAATCTTCGCCTGTAAGGTTTGATGGACGGCCATTGATTAAAACTGTAACCGATTTGCCATTAAGGCTAAGGCTATTGTTTTGTTCTACCACGCCAGGTGCTCTTAATATTACATCGTAAGCATTGCCACCAGCAGCAATTGGGCTAGACGCTACGTTTAGCGTCAGCTTATCGGCAGACATTACGATAAATGGTTTAGCAGAAGTTACGGTTACTGCTTTTAAGCCTTGTTGATCTAGAATAAGTTTGTGGGTAAATGCTTGTGTAGGTTCGCCATTTACAGTAATACCTGTAAGGCGTGTAGTTTTATAGCCAATGTATTGAATAGATAGGCTGTAAGTGCCATTGGTGATGTTTTTAAAGGCATAAGCGCCTTTGTTATCAGATGTGGTGGTTTTTATGGTTGTAGAGCCGCTAGATAGCGTCACGGTTGCATTTGGTAAAGGTTGCTTGCTAAGGCTATCTGTAACGGTACCTGTAATTTGATTGGTTTTGTTTTGTGCCAATGCACCCAAACTTGTAATAAAAAGAATAGCGGTTAAGAAGAAGTTTCTCATTGTTTCAGTTTTGTAGTGCAAACATATATGCGGCTACAAGTTTTACTGAAAATATTGTACAAAACGGCTTTTTCTAAGTATCAACCGCTAAAAAGCGTTGTATTTATAGGTTTATAATGCGTCTAAAAGTGTTACCACACCCTCTCTTTTTAGTATTAAATAGCCCAACCTATCATTACTAATGCCTTTTTTAAGTTGGTAGCTAAATACCAATTCGTTATCCGCAACACTTGTTTCAAAAAAGCGAAAATCGATATTAGGATATTGTTGTAGCTGCTCGCCTATTTCGTATAAATGGGTAGATAAAATAAATAGTGCATTAGGCATTTTATGCAAGCCTTCTATTACGGTAGTACTACATTTCATAGCATCTTGTACGTTGGTACCTTTAAATAGTTCGTCTATCAGTATTAGCCAGCGTTTACCATCGCTTATTTTTTCAATGGTATTTTTTATGCGCTTTACTTCGTTAAAAAAATAGCTTTCGCCTTTAATAATATTGTCTACTACGTTGATGTTACTCAATAAGCCATCAAACAAACTGAGTTGCATGTTTTGCGCAGGTACGCCCATACCTACATGTGCTAGATACACACAAACACCCACTGCTTTTATAAACGTGCTTTTACCAGCCATGTTTGCGCCAGTTAAAAACAAAAAATTCGTATCCTTATTCAGCGTTACATCGTAGCTAACAGGTACGTTTAATAGCAAATGCCATAAGCCTTTGGCTTCAATATATGGTTGTGTTGTCGCTTCAATGGTAGGAAAGGCAAATTGGTATTTTTTACTAGCAATAGCAAGACTTAAGTAAGCATCTAGCCTTGCATAAATATCCATTAAGTCGGTATTTTTTTGCTTAAACTGACGGCGCAAAAAGCTTCCGTATTCTAGAATTCTGTACTTAGGTGTGCCATCGTTTTTTTCGTATTGCTGTATAGCTTGTATGTGGTGGTCTGATAGTAAATAGGTAATTCTATCACACCATGTTTGTATTTGTTTACTCGTTTGTTTTTGCTGTTGTAGTAAAGCCACTATTTGCCGTAAGCCTTTAAAAAAAGCAGCAAAATGTTCTATTGAGTATTTTGTAAGAGAGAAGTCTGATTTACTAATAACTGCATACACAAAACTGTTAAAGCCATTAGGCTGTGTAGGATAAGCGTCTAACTGCGTTTCATAAAACTTATCCATTACCATCATTGTACCATTGGTGATGGTAGTAGGAAAATTATCTGCACAAGCCATTAAGGTTTGAATGGTGATTTGTGCATCTTGTATGTCGCTGAGATTATCTAATGGGCGGCCTAAAATCCAACGCAAATATTCTCTACCATCATTGGTTTGGGTAAAGTTCAGTTTGTGAAATACCGACTGTTCTTCATCGCTATGAAAAATAGAAAGGTCTTGTAAGGTGGTTTTGTCTATTTGCATATTAGTTAGGTTGCCATCATCTTAGCAAGTAAAAATTCAAAATACAAATGGGTTAGATACAATATTTACTTTTTTCCATAAAACTTGTCTCTCGAAACATGTTTCTTAAACATTACCCTCTATCAAACTGTAATCGTTCGCCTTTAACCGACTCATTAAACACCCCATTTTGATAGGCTAAATGACCGCTTACAAATGTGTGTGTAATACTTGCTGGTACTGTAAAACCTTCCAAAGGGCTCCAACCGCATTTGTATAAAATATTGCTTTTGGCTATTGTTTCTGGCTGGTCTAGGTTCACCATTACTAAGTCAGCATAATAGCCTTCTCTAATAAAACCACGTTCTTTCATTTGAAAGCAAGTAGCAACATTATGGCTCATTTTTTCTACTACTTTTTCTATGCTAATCTTACCTTCTTTTACATAGTATAACATTAGTTGTAAGCTATGCTGCACTAGCGGCAAGCCTGCATGGGTTTTCTCGTACAAGCCTTCACCAACAGCAATTATTGGGTGTTTTGGGTCATCGGTTCTCATGCACCCTTTTTCTTCTAGTATATGCGGTGCGTGGTCTGTAGCTATTACATCCAATCTGCCATCAAGCAATCCCTCCCACAAAGCGGCTTTATTGTGTGGCGCTTTTATGGCGGGATTACATTTTATTTGGTTGCCTAGTGTTGCGTAATCATCGCTAGTAAAGTGCAGGTGATGCACACAAACTTCTGCTGTAATGCGTTTATCTTCTAGCGCTACCATATTGCCAAACAGTTGCAATTCTTTAGCAGTGGTAATGTGTAAAATATGTAAGCGACTATTATATTTTTTTGCAAATTGAATGGCCTTGAAAGATGACTCAAAACACGCTTCTTCATTGCGAATAATAGGATGATCACTTGGCTCTAGCTCAGCTTTTCCGCCTTTCATTTTGGCCAAATTAGCCTTGATGATGCTTTCTTCTTCGCAATGTGTAGCTATTAAAAGTTCGCTACCTTCAAATACGCTTTCAAGTACCAATGGGCTATCTACCAATAAATTACCTGTAGAACTACCCATAAATATTTTTACGCCACAAACCTCATTTTTCTTATCGTTTGTTTTTAAAATTTCATCCAAGTTGTCATTAGATGTACCCATGAAGAATGAGTAATTAGCTAAAGCAGTTTGCTTGCCTATTTCGTATTTCTGTTCAAGTAATTCTTGTGTAAATGCAGGTGGATTGGTGTTTGGCATTTCCATAAAACTCGTAACGCCACCTGCTACTGCCGCTTTTGACTCGGTATAGATGTTAGCCTTATGCGTTAAGCCTGGTTCACGAAAATGTACTTGATCATCAATACAGCCTGGTAGTACATACTGATTGGTGCCATCAATTTCAATTACAGCTTCTGTAGTGGTAATATTGGCTGCAATTTTTTCTATGCGTTGGTTTTTAATTAAAATGTCGCCATGAAACTGTTGGCCTTCATTTACAATGGTGGTATTTTTTATAAGATAAGTAGCCATAAAAGTGTTTTAATTTTGCCGACAAGATTAAGCAATATGTAGTAGTTTACTGCAATAAAAAACGCTTGGCAAATTTGCCAAGCGTTTTTTGAATTATCGTGAGACTTTTAAACTATCTAATTCAAAGTCAGTAATTACTGGTCGTAAGTTATTTTTCATTTTTGTCACCATCAATTCGCCCACTTTTAAGGCGTCATTTTCAGATGCAAATGCTTTTCGTCCTGTAACTGCTGGTATAATATCTTGTGAAATATACACCGAGTCTTTAACATAAATATCGTAACCCCAACCGCCTGTAGGTAACTGTTTTGCTTTTGCCAAAATCGCATTTTTTTGATGCTTTTGGTATTGTGTAATGGCAAAAACAATAACCGATAGTACAAACAGTATGTACACCCAATTCTTCTTAATCATTTGAATTGTAAGTTGCATCTGGTTGAAACTCTTCAATATCATCAAATGGTAAACCACTTGCTCTACCTGTAGTTACAAAGCCACGGCCTTTGATAGTGAATGCTAAAGCACCAGAACGTGCAGAACGTTCAAAATCATGTTTGCGACTCCATCTGTCAGTTGCAAAATCGTAAGCCCAAACTTTAGAAGTAAAACCACCAATTTCACCAGTAGCTAAAAAGCCTTTATCGCCTATTACAAATGCAACAGCATTGGTACGAGCAATATCAGTATAGTCATCATCGAAGCTATCAGTACTTACGTTGGTAATTTTGTTTAATTCTGTCCAAGTACCTGTATTTGGGTCGTAAGAATAGAAGTCGTTTACATTGCTACCGCTGCTAGAACCTGTAACTAAATAAGCTTTGTTGTTATAAACAAAAGCAATAGCACCACTACGTTTAGCACCAGGTGTAGCAATTTCTTCTCTCCAAGTATCAGTAATTGGATTGTAAGAATACATATCTTTTTGTGTACCACCATTATAACCACAAGTTACGTAACCTCTAGCTACACCATTTGCAGTTAAAGTAAATGCAGTTGCATCGTAACGGCCATCGCTGTTACCTGTACCTGCATTAGCTGGTTCTGGGAAAGCTGCTTTAGCTGTCCAGCTATTAGTTGCAGGGTCGTATTGCCAAGTATCTTTTAAACGTTTAGTACCATCGTAACCTGTAGTAACATAACCTTTGCCGCTTACTGCAAAACCCACAGCAGAGTTACGTGCAACACCTGCAAAAGTTGCTTTTAATGTCCAAGTATTATTGTCTGCTCGGTAAGCCCATACATCACGGTAGCGGTCTGTACCATTATAACCTGTAGCAATATATGCCGTATCGCCTATTACAAATGATGTGGCTTCGTAACGAGCGTCGCCATTTAATTGAGAACGCGTAATCCAGTTACCAACCAAGTCGGTAGAATCACTGCTTTTAGAACAAGAAATTGCCAATAAAACGATACTGGCTGGTAAAAAGAAAAAGTACTTTAATTGCTTCATGATCAGTTAAAATTTTGCTGAAATTATTAGTGGGCTTGTCAAAGAAATAGTTAATATGGACTTTTAAATAGTATTTGTAGATGAATAGTTTCATTTTGTCTACTAACTATTAAAATTCATATCACCTATATTTGCAAACGGGCTGCAAAATAAGGGAAATATTTATTTCGGTATGATGTTGCTACTAATAGACAAGATTAGGCATTTTATCGGGTAAAACAATTTATTTATCCATACTAACAATTTTGTAACAGCAGTGCAGCCTAACATTGTATATTCTATTATCAATAGCTTTGATAGTTTTAAAACGCATAAAAAGCCAAAATGCAGCAGAAATTTTCCATTATTGTTTTACTGTCACTTATCATTGGTACAATAGCCTGCAAAAAGGTTGATATTCAATTTGGTAGCGATTTTGTAGATGCAGGTACTACACAAATTATTAAAGTGGATACGTTTGGTGCAGAACTATCTACCGTTTTTGTAGATTCGTTTGCTACATCTGGTTTAGGTACTACGTTGGTGGGTGGCTATAAAGACCCGATTTTTGGTACAATAGCTACGCAAACTTATTTTCAAGTAGCACCGCCTAGTTATGAAGACATTTACGACAATGTTTTATTTGACTCATTGACTTTGATATTAAAGCTTAACAAAAACTTCTACGGCGATACTACAAAGCCAATTCATATAAATGTATCAAGAGTAACAGACAAAATTCAGCCCTATGAAAATGGATTTGTGCTCTATAATGTTAATTCCTTCAATGTAAATCCAACGGTTCTAGGTTCAAAAGATGTTATTATCAATCCAAAACAAACAGATACCATTTTTATAAAGCTGAACCCTGCTTTAGGGCAAGAAATGCTGAATATGTTTACCAGAAAAAGCGATACTGTGAAAACGGCTGAAACTTTTCTTAACTATTTCAAGGGCATTCGTATTAGCAGTAATAATAGCAGTCAGTTGGTTTTTGGTTGTAGCGATAGTGCCAAGTTGCGTATTCAGTACAAAAAGAAAGACTTGTATTTGATTAATAAGAATATTGACTTTACCATTACTAATAAAAACCTACATTTTACAAATATTACCGTTGATAGAAGTACAGGTTCTGCAAATATTAAAGACCTTGGTAATAGTGTTGGTCAGGTAAAAGAAAAAAGTAGCCGCTTAAGTGATAATGTTGCCTATATACAATCTGCAGGTAGTGTAATTACTAAAGTTAAATTTCCTACGGTTAAAGATTTATTGAAAGCACCCAATTACGCTAAAATCCTCAACGCTAGATTGATTGTAAGACCTGTTGCAGGTACTTATGATAGAACCTTCTTTTTACCGCCATCTTTAAGATTATCAACTACCACAGCACTTAATAAAATTGGTACAGACTTAACAGAATTAACCTCAAGTGGCTCGCAACAAACGCAATTTGGTAATTTATTTACCGATTATACTTACGGTGTAAGCACTGCTTACAGTTATGATGTTACTAACTACATTAAGTATGCTATTACCAATCCTAATAACGACTACGATGGTTTGTTAATGTCGCCACCATCTGGCGGTTACGAAACACTGTTTAACCGTGTAGCTATTGGTAATAAACTAAACAATATTCCTAATAGTAAAATAGAGCTGCAGATTTTTTATGTAGCTGTGAAATAAAATAGCTGCTATTGGTTATTGTTTTAAAAAAGAACACATGAAAATTAACATACTAACTGGTTTATTTGTTTCTTGCTTAATAGGTAGCAGCCATATTTCTGCTCAAAATAATGCCTCACCATATTCAATAGTAGGCATAGGCGATATTGAAAAAAGTAGTTTTGACAGAACAAGTGGTATGGGCCACGCTGGTGTAGCATTATCACCAGATGCTACGAACCGTTTCTTATACCATGCCAATCCTGCATCGTACAGTGGTATGCAAGACAAGTTTTTTAACTTTGAAGCTACTGCACGTTACAAAGCTGTTAGCTATTCTGGAACGCCTATTGGCAATGCTTCTGCTAGTCAATCATCAGATTTACAGTTTAAGAAACTAGTTGTAGCCATTAAAATTAAACCAAGATGGGGCGCTGCTATTGGCTTGTTACCGTTTAGCACCTCTAATTATTCTTTTTATAGTACTAAAACAATTATTGGCTCTACCACAATAGTACCTACTTATAATGAGGGTACAGGTAGCACCAACCAGTTTTTTATTGCTAATAGCTATAAAATTAATAAGCATCTTTCTGTAGGCTTGCACACTGCTTATATTTTTGGCCAATTAGACCAAAAGGAAACACTATTAAGTGGTGTTAGCGATAGTACCTTAACAACCGAGAGAAACTTACTATTAGGTAGCTTTTATTTTAAAGGCGGCTTACAGTTTCAAACAAAAGTTGGTAAAAACTTACAATTACTTGCAGGTGCTACTGGCTCTTTAAAAACAGCTTTAAAAGCCAATAACCAATTAAAAGTAACAGATGGTACAACCGCTTTATTGAGCGATAATCATTACAAAGACACTTACTTTAACTTACCGCTTTCTTACACTGGTGGTATTGCTGCAAAAATTAAAGATAAATACACCATAGCTGCTGATTACAATTTTCAAAGTTGGGATGGCGCAAACCCAAATGCTTATAATTACAAGTTAGTAAACAGCAGCAGATATTCATTGGGTTTTGAGTATTCTAAGAAAATCAGTTTTAGAGATTATCAAGGTAATATTTTGAGTGCTGAGAAATACTTTATGCAAGCAGGTGTATTTTATACTGATTCTTATTTGAAAATTTATGGTAAACAAATAAATGAATATGGTATTACACTTGGTGGTGGCTTTAATACCGTAAAAAGTAACTTAGGCTTACAACTGGGTTTGGAAATTGGTAGAAGAGGCACAACAGATGTTGGCTTGGTAAAAGAAGTGTACACGCAGTTTCATGCAACATTTGTATATAGAGACTTTTGGCGTGTTAAAATTAAACGCTACAACTAGTAGTCGTCTTATCGATAGTATTAAAAAAGCAACCCAAACGGGTTGCTTTTTTGTTTTAAAGAAGAGATGTTATTACTCAGCTTCTAGTTCAGCTATTAAGCCTTTCACTTTGCCTTCAATATAATCTCTTACTTCATTAAATTCATGTGGGTCCATGTGTTTTGGATCTGGAATTACCCAATCAATAAAGCGTTTTGCAGGCATCCAAGGGCAAGCATCACCACAGCCCATAGTTACTACTGCATCAAAAGGTGCGTAGGCTTTTACTTCATCGAGGCTTTTGCTGTCGTGGGTACTCAAGTCATAGCCAAGTTCTTTCATAGCTGCAATGGCTTTAGGATTAACAATACCACTTGGTTTGCTACCTGCGCTGTAAGCTTCAAATTTGTCGCCGCCATTAATAATGGCAAATGCTTGGCTCATTTGGCTGCGATTGCTGTTTTCGATGCAAACGAATAATAGTTTCTTTTTCATGTTTTGGTTTTTATCACATAGGCACAAAGGCACATAGTGTTTTATGGTTAAATGATTGTTGTGTTGCTAAAACTTGGTGTTTTGCGTGAGGGATTGCAGTGGATAGCCCACAGCTACCGCAGGTAGCGAGGACTAGGAACGGAAAGCCCGACCTGCCCAAGCAGGGCACGCCACAATTACCTCTTTATCGCAATAACTTATTAAAGCCTACAGCGGCAAGCATGCCGCTTGTAGGACCTACAATGTATAGCCATAAACTAGATAGATTACCTGATAGCAAAGCCGGTGTTAATGAACGAACCGGGTTCATACTGGCACCGCAAATTGGGCCAGCAAACATGGCTTCTAACAATACCACCGAGCCAATAGCAATGCCTGCAAATAAGCCTTGTTCTTTAGAGCCTTTGGCCACTTTTAAAATCACAATCATTAACAGAAAACTGAGAACGATTTCTAAGATAAGTGATTGCATGGCATCGTTTCGAGGCAGTGTAGCACCAAGAAACACAGATGTAGGAAATAAATACTTGAGTAAACTGGTAGCAGTAATGGCGCCAATAAATTGGCTTGCTAAATACGGCAACACTTCTTTTAGCGGGAAGTTTTTGTTTACTGTAAATGCAATAGTAACCGCAGGGTTAAAATGCGCCCCTGAGGTTTCGCCCAAAGCATAAATTAACGACATGACTATTAAGCCCCAAGTAATGGCAACGCCTACATGCGTTACGCTGCCATTGGTTGTTTCGTCTATAATCATAGCACCTGTACCACAAAACATCATGATAAAAGTGCCAATGAATTCAGAATAGTATTTCTTCATGATTTAAAATAATTAACAGCAACCACTGCCAGGTATGCAACAGCTAGCGCTTGGTTTTTCTGCGTAAACGGTGATACTAAAAATGCCGATGTTTCCTGATTTAAAAGCTAGTATTTCATCTGCACTTAAATAGTTTATCAATATATCGTCTGGTATTACTATGGCTTTTTCTTTTTGTAAAGTAATGTTGGTAAAACCATTGGCTTCAATTAATTCTAAATATACTTGCTTTTGAATAGCACCTGCCACACAGCCTGCATACATTTCTGCATCGTGGCGCAAAGCTTCTGGTAAAGTACCTACTAACACTACATCTGAAATACTAAAATGACCACCCGGTTTTAATACTCTAAAAATCTCTTTAAACACACCGTCTTTATTGGGCACAAGATTAAGCACACAGTTGCTTACAATTACATCAGCCACATTGGCTGCAACAGGCATGTGTTCTATATCGCCTTGACGAAACTCTACATTATTAAAGCCCAACGTTTCTGCATTGTTACGGGCTTTTTCTATCATGGCAGGTGTAAAATCTATACCAATTACCTTGCCTGTAGCACCTGTTTCGGCACGAGCAATGAACGCATCGTTACCTGCACCGCTGCCTAAATCTATTACTACATTACCTGGTTGTATTTTGGCAAATTGTGTTGGTAAGCCACAGCCTAAACCAAGGTCTGCTTCTGCATTGTAGCCATCTAGTTGTGTGTAATCATCGCTCATAATGTTGTACACTTCTGTACTACAGCCACCTGCGCCACAGCAAGACACTTGGTTGGTTGCTTTACTTTGCAAAGCTATTTCGCTGTATTTCTGACGAACGAGGTCTTTTAATTCGCTATCTGTTTGCATAATTGAAAGTTTTATTGGTAGAAAATGATTGGTATTAACAGCAAGATTGCTTGCCTGTTTCTAATGTGCTGAAAAGTGCGGTAAACTGTTGCTTAAAAGCATTAAAAGCGGCCCAGTTAATGCAATAGCAACTTTTAGGACCATCAATAGTACCCTGAATTAAGCCCGCTTCTTTTAATGCTTTTAAATGTTGGCTTACGGTGGCTTGTGCCAATGGTAGTACTTCTACAATCTCGCCACAAATGCAGGCATTTTTAGCGGCCAATATTTTTAAAATGGCAATGCGTGCAGGATGACCAAATACTTTGGCAAATGCAGCCAAATCTTGTTCCTCTTGTGTAAATTCTGCTGACTTATCAATTGACATGTTTGGTTCATCGGTTTTTTACGATAAAGCAAATGTAAGGGGCTTGGTGAAATATCATCGTATTTTTACGATAAATATTTTTATAAAAAAGCCTCGCTATGAAAACGAGGCTTATAAACAGACTAATCTTTATAAATGTTTTCTATTGCGGCGGCGCATTTTTCCATTACCACCTTTCTTTTTAGGCTTAGTTTTGGTGTCATTTCACCGGTTTCAACGCTCCATTCTTTATCAAGTAGCTCAAATTTTTTTACTTGTTCTACATGGTTAAAATGATGGTTTAATTCTTCAATAATAGACTGGTATTTTTCTAAAACTGCAGGTTGTTTTATAGCTTCTGCATTAGTGGTAAATGGTAAGTGCTTATGTTGCATCCAAGCTTTTAAGTGCGTAAATGACGGAACAATTAATGCTCCTACAAACTTACGTTCGCTACCTACAATCATTATTTGCTCTACAAATGGGCTTTCTTTAAACTTGTTTTCAATAGGCTGAGGTGCTACATATTTGCCGCCACTTGTTTTAAACAGTTCTTTCTTTCTATCGGTAATTTTTAAAAATTTATTATCTACCCACACACCTATATCGCCTGTGTGTAACCAGCCATCTATAACAGTTTCTGCAGTTAAATCAGGACGTTTAAAATAACCTTCCATTACACTTGGTCCAGCTACTAAAATCTCACCATCTTCAGCCAACTTTACTTGAATACCTTCTATTGGTGGGCCTACTGTACCAAATTTAGTACCGCCTTTGGTTTTACGGTTCACACATATTACAGGGCTATTTTCAGTAGGGCCATAACCTTCATACACAGGTATTTGCCCTGCATTAAATATGCGTAGCAGTTTTACCTGACAAGCCGCACCACCAGTAACAATAAAGCGAATATTACCGCCTAAAGCTTCACGCCATTTTTTAAAAATAAGTTTATTAGCTATGGCAAGTTGTAAGTTGTACCAAGGGCCACCATCTTCAAGATTATCGTATTTTTCAGCTACACTTACCGCCCAGTAAAACAAAGCTTTTTTAATGCCTGTTAATTGACTGCCTGTAGTCATTATTTTTTCAAAAACCTTCTCAAGCAAGCGAGGCACGGTGGTAAAACCATCAGGTTTAATTTCTTTTAAATTATCGCCAATGGTTTCTAAACTTTCTGCGTAGTAAATACTTATACCGCTAAACAGATAGATATAAGTAACCATTTTCTCGAAAATATGATTAAGCGGCAAAAAGCTAAGCACTTTGCTTTCTGGTGCATCTTCAAATGGAAAACTATCTTTACTATGTTTTACATTGCTAGAAATATTGTTGTGGCTAAGCATTACACCTTTAGGAACACCAGTAGTGCCAGATGTGTAAATAATAGTAGCAATTTGCGATGTAGGAATGCTTGCTTTTAAGCTAGTTGCTTGTTGCAAAGAAGCGTCATTTGCAGATGCTGTAATATCGCTCCAGTGCTTACAACCTTCAATTTTATCGAAGCTATAAATGCCTTGTATAGACGCTACTTTTGGTGCAACAGCTTCTATTTTAGTGAGCATTTCTTGGCTGCTTACAAATACATATTTTACCTGCGCATCGTTGAATATGAACTCAATTTCATTAGGATTAGTAGTTGGGTAAATAGGTACTAAAATAACCCCAATTTGCTGCGCGGCTAAATCAGTAAAAACCCATTCTGGCCTGTTGTTGCTAATGATCGCAATTTTATCGCTGCCTTCAGCCGTCATATCTCTACCACTAAGGCCAAGGTTGAGCATGCCAGCACTAAAATTATTCACAATGTCTTGTACTTGTTGGGTGCTGTAGGTAATCCATTGGCCATTTTGCTTGGCACCAAACATATCTGTTTTAGGAAATTTTCGTAGCTGCAAGTCTATGCAATCAAACAAACGCATTCTCTCATTCATGGCACAACCGTTTATAATCGTTAGGGGTAAAAACAAAAATATCTCGATGAAGGTTCAAGATATAGGTAAAAATAGACAAGATTCAAGAAACAAGCAAAATAGTGCCTGTAACTTGAATCTTGTAACTACAACTTTAAGATTGTTTTATAAATATTTATCGCCTTTAGCTCTTTTTACTTCGGCTACATATTCTTTAATGGCTTGTTCTTTTTCTTTTTTGCAAATCATTAAAGCATCTTTTGTATCAATTACTACAAAATCGTCTAAACCTTGTAATACCAATAGCTTGTCAGAAGGCGCACTAATCATACATTTTGTAGCGTCAATAATAATGGTATTATCGCTAGCAATAGCGTTGCCCAATGCATCTTTTTCAAGGTTATCGTATGCGCTTGTCCAGGTACCTAAATCGCTCCAGCCGAATGATGAAGGAATAACATACACGTTTTGTGCTTTTTCCATTAATGCCACGTCTATTGCTACATTTTTACACAAAGGATAAATGCGTTCAATTGCTTCTTTTTCGTTTGGTGTATTTAGGTTGTCTTTTTCAGCATCAAACAATTCAAATGTATCAGTATCGTATTTTTCAAATGCTTCAACTACATCAGCAGCTTTCCAAATAAAGATGCCGCCGTTCCATAAAAAGTCGCCACTTTCTAAGAAGCTTTTAGCAATTTCAAGGCTAGGTTTTTCAGTAAAAGTTTTTACTTTAAAAATACCATCACCAGCATCGTTTTGTTGATCAAATTGAATGTAACCGTAACCAGTATTTGGGTAAGTTGGTTGAATACCAAGTGTTACAAATGCGTTGTTGTTATCTACAAAATTTAGCGCCTTTAACGAGATGCTTCTAAAAGTATCTGTATCCATAATCATGTGGTCGCTTGGTGCCACTATTAAAGATGCAAGTGGGTTTTGCTGCTTTAATTTAAAAGCAATGTAAGCCACACATGGTGCAGTATTTTTTCTGCTTGGTTCAGCTATAATATTTTCTTTAGGAATATCTGGTAATTGCTCTTCGCAAATATGACTGTATTCAGCAGCGGTTACTACGTAAATATTTTCTTTAGGAATAAATGCAGCGTAGCGCTCAAAAGTCCATTGAATTAAACTTTTGCCAGTGTTTAAAATGTCTAGAAACTGTTTAGGGTAGCCTACACGGCTTTGTGGCCAAAAACGACTGCCAATACCGCCAGCCATAATGGCTACATAGTGATTCGGGTTATTCATAATGCTCATTAGGTTTTATAAAATCAAATATAATGGATGTATGGTTGTTAAAGAATTTTATTAAAATTGATAAAGAGAAGATAACAAAAACGCTTTTTGTCTGCTATTTATTGTTCATTATCTGCAAAATACACATAGGCGTATTTACATAATACCTTCTTTTATTAAGTCGTGTAAATGTAAAACTCCCAAGTAATTACCATTTTCAACTACAAGCAATTGGCTAATGTCGTGCAATGCAAAAACCTCTAACGCATCTACAGCCATAATATTGGGTGCAATAGTCTTAGGATTTTCGCTAAGGATGTCATTAGCAGTAATATTATCGTAGCTAGCGCTGCGCTCAAGCATACGTCTTAAATCACCATCGGTAACAATGCCTTTAATAATATTGTTAGCATCTACCACAGCTGTAACGCCAAGGCGCTTTTGGGTAATTTCTAAAATCACTTCTTTTAGCGTAGCAGTAGGCAATACTTTTGGCGCAGGATTATGTGTGTAAATGTCACTCACTTTTAAGTATAGCCTTTTACCCAAATTACCACCAGGATGATATTTTGCAAAATCATCACCTCTAAAACCTTTTAATTCCATCAAGCATACAGCTAACGCATCACCCATTACCATTTGCGCTGTAGTACTTGTAGTTGGTGCTAAATTATTAGGACAGGCTTCTTTATCGATAGTGGTATTGATGATGAAATTTGATTGCGTAGCCAAGTAGCTTTTTACATTGCCCACCATACCAATAAGTGTATTGTTAAAGCTTTTTATTAGCGGTACAAGTGTTTTAATTTCTGCGCTTTCGCCGCTTTTACTTATTAGCAAAACCATATCATCGGCTTGAATCATACCAAGGTCGCCATGAATAGCGTCGGCAGCATGCATAAACAAGGCTGGCGTGCCTGTAGAGTTAAGTGTGGCTACAATTTTTTGCGCTACAATGGCACTTTTACCAATACCACTTACCACCAAGCGACCCTTACATTGGTAAATAATATCTACCACCTTTTCAAAATCTGCATCTATAAAATTGCCCAAAGCTGCGATGGCTTTTGCTTCTACAGCGATGGTTTGTTTGGCGGTTTGTGCTATATCCAAGTTCATGTATTGTAAAGGTAAGTGGCGCAAATGTAAAATGTTGCTGTGATACCATTACTGATATGTGTGGGTGAATACGATACAAGACGGCAAAACCAACTACTTTTGTACAAATTATTATTAGTTGATAGAGAAACAGAAAATAAAGGACGAAGAACGTGCCGTACTGGTAGGCTTGGTGCAAAAAGACCAAACACCCGAGCAAGTAGAGGAATACTTAGATGAATTGGCTTTTTTGGCAGAAACTGCTGGCGCAAAAACCGTAAAGCGATTTACTCAAAAAATGCTACGCCCAGATAGCAAAACCTTTGTGGGTAAAGGCAAGCTAGAAGAAATTAAAAATTATTTGCAAGGCAAAAACATTGGCTTGGTTGTGTTTGATGATGAGTTAACCGGATCGCAAATTATTAATATTGAAACCGAGCTTAAAACCAAAACCCTCGATAGAAGCGATTTGATTTTAGACATATTTGCCCGCAGGGCGAGAACAGCACAGTCTAAAGTACAAGTGGAGCTAGCACAATACCAATACATTTTACCACGCTTAAAAGGTATGTGGAAGCACTTAGAAAGACAAGGTGGTGGTATTGGTAGCAGAGGGCCAGGTGAAACTGAAATTGAAACGGATAGACGTATTGTAAAAGATAAAATCTCGTTGCTGCGTAAGCGTCTACAAGAAATTGATAAGCAATCGTTTACACAACGCAAAGAGCGTGGCGAGTTTATTCGTGTGGCTTTGGTAGGCTATACCAACGTAGGTAAAAGCACCTTGATGACGTTGCTGAGTAAAAGCGAAGTTTTTGCAGAGAATAAATTGTTTGCAACGCTAGATACCACTACTAGAAAAGTGGTATTTGAAAACACGCCTTTTTTACTGAGCGATACGGTTGGATTTATTAGAAAACTACCGCACCACTTGGTAGAAAGTTTTAAAAGTACGTTAGATGAAGTGCGTGAAGCTGATATTTTGTTGCACGTGGTAGATACATCGCACATAAAATACGAGGAGCAAATAGGTGTTGTAAATAAAACGCTGCAAGACTTAAAAGCGTTTGAAAAGCCGATACTGACCATTTTTAATAAAATGGATTTGTACGAGCAGAAGTATTTTGACGAATGGCTAGACGATAGTGTGAAAGAGCAATTACGCCGCGAACTAAAAGAGCGTTGGGAAGAAGAAACCAATAATAACTGCGTATTTATATCTGCCATAGAACGCCAAAACATTGATTTGTTACGTGAAACCATCATGGAAAAAGTGAGAGAAATGTATGGTATTAGATACCCTTACAAAACCATTCACTTTTAGTAGTAACCTGTATGGGCGATAAAAAAATAACTTGGTACAAAATTGCTGAAAATGAAAGCGCTATTACATTTCAAGCAAATGGTATGTGCGTGGTAGAAGCTGATGGCAAAAAAATATCATTAGCCCAATATCAAAATGAGCTATTTGCTTTTGCGTTCAAATGCCCACATGCAAGTGGTATTATGGCCGATGGTTTTATCGATGCGCTTGGCAATTCAGTTTGCCCATTGCATAGATATAAGTTTAGCCTTAAAAATGGCAGAAATGTAACTGGCGAAGGCTTTTTTTTAAAAACCTATCCCATAAAAAATACTGAAGAGGGCGTGTTCATAGGCTTTGAAGAAAAAAGTTTCTTCAATTTTTTATAAAAAATTTTGTCAAAATAAATTATCCCCTATTTTTGCAACCCCAAACAGGGAAAATTCTTCCTTAGCTCAGTTGGTTAGAGCATCTGACTGTTAATCAGAGGGTCGTTGGTTCAAGTCCAACAGGGAGAGCGAAAAAGCACTAGAAATAGTGCTTTCTTTGTTTTTAGCCACTATCTTCAATACATGAAAGCGTTAGTAATTGGGTTTTGTGTTCTATTTATTACCACAACATCAATTTTTGCGCAGCAAACGCCAAAGAAAACACTGCTATTTGATAATAACAAACCTACCTATACACTAGATGCAAGTTGCGGTACTTGTATGTTTAAAATGAAAGGCAAAGATTGTAAACTAGCTGTTAAGTACAACGATACTTGCTACTATGTATCAGTCACTGATATTGATAACCATGGTGATGCACACAGTAAAGAAGGCTTTTGCAACGCAATAAGAAAAGCTAAAGTGCAGGGCACTGTAAAGGATGGAAAATTTGCCGTAACTTTTTTTGGATTATTGAAACCTTAATTGGTTTATAGTACCAAGTGGCGCTTTAGTTTTAAGTAAAAATCGTTAGGGTTAAAAGGTTTGGTTACATAGTCTTGCATGCCTACTGCCAGTACTTTTTCTCTTACATTGGTTGTTGCAGATGCAGTAAGAGCAATAATAGGTATGGCATTGTTAAACTCTCTAATTTTTACGGTAGCTGTATAACCATCCATCACTGGCATTTGTAAGTCCATTAGTACTAAATCGTAACTATTTTGTTGCAGTTTTTCTGTTGCCAAAAGTCCATTTTCTGCAACTTCAATAGCAGCATTCCAGCTTTCTAGTAATTGTGTGGCAAAAAGGATATTAAACTGTGTATCTTCTACTAGTAATATGCGCTTACCTTTTAAATCAAAGTCTATTACATCTTCTGCAGCTATCGTATTTTGATCTATTTCTGCAATTTTTAGTTGTAAGGTAAAGTAAAATGTAGAGCCGCTACCAGGTTGTGAGCTTACATGAATATCTGAATGCAAAAGACCTAAAATGCGTTTTGTAATAGCCAATCCTAAGCCCGTACCTCCATATTTTCTAGTGATAGAAGTAGACGCTTGCATAAAAGGCATAAAAATGCTGTTCAGTTTGTCTATCGCTATGCCTACACCAGAGTCTTTTATTGCAAAATCTATTTCTGCAAGTTTGTTAGGCAGTAGTTTGTTCAACTTAGCACTAACTGTGATGGTACCTTTTTGGGTAAATTTTACAGCATTTGAAATAAGATTATTAAACACTTGGCCTAGCCTTAAACCATCACCAATATAGTGTTGAGGTAGGTTGTTATCAATGTCTAGAATAATTTGATTCTCTCTCTCGTCGGCTGCATTTTTATTGCCAGTGATAATATCGCCAATAATTTTTTTAATACTAAATACAGATTCTTCTAGTTCTAGTTTTCCAGATTCTATTTTATTAAAGTCAAGAATATCGTTAATTAATACGAGTAGGTGATCGGCTGAGGTTTTAAGTGCTGTTAAGTTGGCAATTTGATCTTCTCGTGGGTTATTTTTTAGCAGTAAATGCCCCATACCAATAACCGCATTTAGCGGTGTTCGTATTTCGTGGCTCATGATTGATAAAAACTCAGACTTGGCTTGGCTAGCTAGTTCGGCTTCATCTTTTGCCAATAATAATTGACTTTCTACCTCTTTACGTTTGGTAATTTCATCGTTTAGTAAATCTACTATTTGCAGTAAATCATCGTCTTGATGAATAAATGCATTGTTTGCCTTGGTGGATATATTATTTAATGCGTCTTTTAGTTTTTTTATGAAAATATTTTTAAGCTCAAACTCTTCCTTAAGCTTTTTATTTATTTCAGAAAAATCTTGCTGGCTAATGGTAAATGAATGGTCAGAAAGTTCTTTGTCTTTATCAAAAGCTTCATACGAGTCGCTTATTGCTTCAATGAAATGTAAAAATTGTTCATTAGCAAGTAACTCTGGGCTACCGTATTTTTTAAGTTGCCTTTGTACTAGTTTGTGGTATGGTTGGTTAGAGTTAGGCTGCATCTTATTCGTTAAAGGTTGTAATAGTCATAGTTTGGTTGTTCAGCTCGCATTTACTATGTGGATTGAGCGGCGAAATCTCTCCGTACGAATAGAAGCCAGTAATAATAGTTTCGTTGCCAAATATATCTTTTACGGTTTCAATTTCCTCATCTATACGCTTACTTAGTATCAACTTTCTACCAACACAACTTATAAGCAGTGCTAACTTGGGGTTAGCATTTAAAGCATTATCAAATTGTACCAACGTATTATTAGCAGCTTGATTGGCGGCATCAATAATTTTATCAAAGTTGGCTTTCATAAAGCGTACATAAGCACCTTCTGGTATATCGCCAGCAAATACCATTTCTTTTTCTAGATTATTTATGGATAAGATAGTGCGTACTAGGTAGCCTTCTTGCCCCTCTAAACGTACACAAAGTGGAAATAATAATGCAGATGCAGGTAATTCGTCGGCATATTTACCAAGGTACTTTTTGTATAAATCTAGTGCGCTACCATTATCTATTTCGTACAAGCGATTGGCTACTGAGCGTGTAACCTTTTTTTCTGGACCAAAAATTTCCCAGCCGCCCATAGAGCCGTGTGCTACTTTTAAATCGCTACCATAAAAACCAACGGCTACTACATTGCCTTCGGCTGGTGTTTGATTGTAACCTACCAACGTAGATATAAATCTTGCCGCATCACCTGCAAGGCCACCTGTTATGGGTATATTGCCATGGTTAATATCTTCTATCCCTCTTACTAGTTCGCTGCCATTTACCAAGCCACCATCAGATATTATCAATACATAAGACAAACCACCTAAAAAATTCAACTGATTAAATAAACGTTTACCAGCTTCAAAGCTATTTGGTTGGTCTTTTATATTAATGGAAATAGTTGTGAATTGCGTTTTTTCAAACTCTATTGCCACTACCGATACGGTATCGTCGTACACAGTATCATCGTAAATTTCGCCAGCGGTAGAGCAAAGCACGATATCTGATTGCGGATAATCTTGCAGTAACTGATTGTAAATAGTGTCGTCCTGCAGTAACATTTTACTGCCAAAGCCTAGCACAAGTTTTTTAGTATCGCTATTAAGCGCATCACCAGATTGGGGCATAAATTGCCCATTTTTAAACAGCTTTTGTGCTACTTTCATCTTGTAATAGTTTAGGTTTTACTACAAGTCAGGATATGCATTATGCATTTGGGCTACCACTTTTACAACTACATCTTGGCATAATTGCAGCTTTTGGGGCAAATCATCACTTGTTGATTTACCTTTTCCTACTGCTTCTATATCTCTTATAACTTGTTTTAACGAATCTATGGCTAAATTATCGATACTTGGTTTAATCTTATGTGCCAAAGCGCCCATTTTTTCTAACTCGTTGGCTGTAAATGCAGCATGCATATCTTGCATCATTTGTGGCGCTTGTTCACAAAAAATTGCTAGCATTTTTTTAATAAAAACCTCGTTACCGCCACTAATGGCGTTAAGGTTTGTGAGGTCGTATAAAAGCACATCGTTGTTATCGGGCATTACAATGTTAGTTTCTACAATTTGTGTAGTATTAGTGGCTACTTCTTTATCAAGCCACTTGGCTATTACTTTAAGCAAGTCTTCTTCTTTAAAAGGCTTAGGCACATAATCGTTCATACCAGATACAAAACACTTATCGTTTTCGCCTTTTATGGCATTAGCTGTTAACGCAATTATTGGTACATTATTGCCTTGCTTTCTAATGGTTTCTGTTGCTTCAAAACCATTTACAATAGGCATTTGAAGGTCCATCAATACTAAATCTGGCTTAACGCTATTTACCATTTCTATAGCTTCTGCACCATTAATTGCTTCAAAAATTTGTGTACCATAGTTTTCTAAAATAATAGATGCAACCAAACGATTCATATCGTTGTCATCAACTATCAATATTTTTTTATCGGCTAAAAAGTCCTTTTTAAACTCAACTATTTCTTTGATTTTTAAATCTGATTGTGTACCTCTTTTAAGTTCTAATTCAAATGTAACGGTGGTGCCAGTACCTTTTTTGCTTGTAGCGTATATTTTACCACCCATCAGTTCTACAAGATCTTTACAAATGCTCATACCTAAGCCAGTACCACCATATTTTCTACTTACCGATTCGTATTCTTGGCTAAACTTATCAAATAGCCTTTGTACAAATTCTTGATCCATACCTATGCCTGTATCGGTAATAGCTATTTGTATTAATTGAGATTGTTCATTGTTGCTAAGTACATATAATTTTACATCTATACCACCTTTTTCGGTAAACTTAATAGCATTGCTTATTAGATTAAGCATCACTTGGTTAAGCCTGTAAGGGTCGCCTATAAGTACTTTAGAAACTGAATCGTCAAAATACGAATTAGTAAGTTTTAAGCCTTTTTCATCTGCTTTATTAGCCAATACTTGCATGGCATTTAGTACAAATAAGTGCGGTTCAAAACCAATATTTTCAAAGCTTAGCTTGCCTGCTTCAATTTTCGATAAATCTAAAATGTCGTTTATTATTACCAATAAATTATCTGAAGCAGAGTTGATAGTATTTAAATAAAACTGTTGAGTAGAGTTTAGCGGTGTTTTGCCCAACTGGTTTGCCATACCCATAATGGCATTCATAGGTGTGCGTATTTCGTGGCTCATATTAGCCAAGAAATTTTGCTTGGTTTTAGCTAGTTCTTCGGTAATTTTTTTGGCTTTTTTTAGTTCTTTTTCGGCTAATACTCTATCTGTAATATCTACCGAAAAGCCGATTATATATGGTGGTTTACCTGGTTCTTCTTTTAAGAAATTGTTGTACAATGTGTAAATAACATTGCCATTTTTATTTATTACACGTAAAATGCCATTTGCTTGTTTTTCTTCAATTATTTTATTTAAGTAAACTGCTGTAAATAATTCTTTGTCTTCTGGCAGCATAAATTCTGTAATGCTATTGCCAATCATTTCTTCGTCAGTATACCCATATAGTTTACCTACCATAGGGTTTACGGTTAAAAATCTGCCTTGAAGGTCGTGAGTGGTTATAATAGCCATGCTATTATCTATCACATCTCTATAGCTTTTTTCGCTAAGCTCTATCTGGTTTTGAATGTTTTTAATATCAGTAATATCTACACCGTAACCTATTACAATTTTAACCTCACCATATTTATCCAATACTGGATACATGTTTCTCAATATATAAACCTTCAATCCGTCTGGCAACGTTCTCTCTTCTTCCCAGCTTTTTAGTTGTTTAGACTCTGTAACAGCGTTAAAAATAGCACGTCTGTCTTCTAGAATACTTTGCGGCAAATTTCTAAGCGCTATATAATCTTCATCTTTTTTGCCAATCATCCATTTACGCAGTTCTACATCTTTAATGGCTTTAGGATTTAGATATAAGTACTTGTGATTATTGTCAAATACAGCAATGTCAGAAGGAATATTGTCTAATATTTCTTCATAAAAAACGCGTTGCTCTTCAAGTTTTCTTTCTGTATTTAGCTTCTCTGTAATGTCGTTATATACCCAAAGACTACCTACAAACACACCTTGATTCCAAATAGGGATAAAATCTCTCACAAAGCATCTGCCATCAACAAGTTCAAGTTTATCGCCTGTAACTAGTTCTTTAGATTGATATATTCTGGCTATGCCTTCAATAAAATTTTCGGGATTTTTAAATAAATATTTTGAATTTTCTGCAGCTGTTACACAATTAACTCCAACAAGTTTTAATGGTTCTATTTGAATGCCAAACAACTCGCAAAAACGCTTATTTACAAGTTTAATATGTTTATCTTCACTTTCCAGTAGAACACCTGCTTGTAAATTGGTAATAAGCGACGACATACGGCTTGCCGATGCTTCTACCTCTTTTTCTATAGATTTTTTTGCCGTAATATCTGTATGGGTACCAATGATACGTAGTGGTTTTTTACTGTTGCTTTGTTCAATTACAACCCCTCTATCAAGCACCCATTTTGTAACCCCGTTTTTATCAATGACACGGTACTCAAGTGAGTGGTGGTCTATTTTGCCTTGGCGATATTGTTTGTCTGTATTTTGAACAATATGCTTGTCTTCAGGATGTACACAATTATACCACAGGTCTACATTATTCTTAAAGTCGTCAGACGAGTAACCAAGTAGGTCAAATTCTTTTTGTGAGAAATTAGTTTGGTTAGTGCTAAAATCGTGTTCCCACACATTGTCGCCCATTTTTTGAAGCGCTAGATTTAGTCGCTTGTCAAACTCTTTTAGTTTTTTATCTGCTTCTTTTTCCTTGGTAATGTCTTCTTCTATGGCAAAAAATTGAATTAATTGGCCTTTTGCATCAAATATTGGTTGCGAATTAATACGTAGCCAATACCCTTCACCAGTTTTTTTATAGTTATAAATTTCGCAGGTAAATGGCTGTGCATTGCGTACTTGCTCTCGTATGTAAAGCTTGGTATTTTTATCGGTTTCTGGACCCTGCAATATACTGCCTGGCGTTTTACCCTTTACCTCTTCTAGTGTGTAACCTGTATTATCATTAAATCCTTTATTTACCCATTCTATTCTGCCTAAAGCATCTGTAATTACTATGGCATTAGGTGTTTGTTGAATAATATATGATAGCTTATGTAGTTCTGCTTGGTCTTTTTTAAACTGTGTAATATCTCTACCATAAATATTAATATAACCTTCTTCTACCAATGGTTTGCAAATAAAGGAAAAGTCTTTTTCGCCCGATTTTATTTCAAAAGTCCATTCTTTATTATCGCCGCTAAATTTCTCAGATATATGTACAAAAAAATCTTTGTAGGTATAGTTTATACCATTTTCATTAAACGTGTTTAGTTGTTCGGCAGCAGGGTTTCTTGTTAATATATTGCCCTGTAAGTCTATTCGTATTAAAGGGTTGGGTGTAAGGCGAGAAAATAAAGCGATGTCATGTATTTCTTTATTAACCTTTTTAAGTTCATTTTTTTGCTTGTTTACCGTTTTTAATACTTGCTTTAAATCATCTGAAGTTATTTCTTGTGTTTTTAGCACGTGTAGCAAGTCTATCATTGGGTCGTGATAGGCAAAATCATCTAGGCTTAAATTATTTTCTAATACTTCTTCTATCGACCCAAACCAAGGCGAGCCTAAAAATAAGAGTTCATTTCTTTCTGCTAAGTGCTCAATTTGGCCGCGAAGTTTTATACGATTTTCGTTTAAACACTCTATTATAACTTGCTGACCAGCAATGTTTTTAAGTGACTGGAAACTTATTTCTATATCTGCTGGTCGCTTAATAATGCAGCTATCCGTTAAAGGTAGGTTTTGCTTATTTGGTAGTACTTTTTGTAAGGTAAGGCCATAGTCTACAATATTTAAACTTTGGCTTATGCGGATATAGAACGGGAATAACCTGTTAAACTGTTGTTTTTCAAAAAGGAATTGATTTGCCAAAATATAATTACCAAATTAGTTTAAAAATCTCGTGACCATCGCCCCCAATTTTCTCTTGCACTAATTCTATTTCCAATGGGGTGTTATACATTTTACCTAACCCCATTAGTAAACCTCGCACAAACTCTCTTAAACCAGCTCTTTTAGAAAAATAATGCACACACAATTGATGGTCTTGTATATCACTAATTCTAAACTCTGGTGGTGTTAATTTAGGATAAATCATCATTATCCTATTATGAAACACGGGCAAGTTAATCAAAAATTCTTTTAAATGCTTACCACCTGCTGCCATTAAACCACCATATTTTTCTTTTCCTATTTTCAATATCCACCACTCGCCAAATGCATTAAACACATCATCTATATGCATATTCATTTCTGCAGCTACCCCATTGGCCAATAAAAAAGTAATTTCATCGTCGTAAGGTTCGTTACTAATAAAAAAATCAATATCTACACCACTGCGGTCTTTAACGGCCTGCCATTTTTCTTCCCCAAAATTGGCAATCACCAAATCTTCTATTGCTTTGTTTACTATGCCGTACATATTAGGTAGATAATTTCTTATGAGATAATCCCATAGTAAATCATAAATTATACCTAAGTAAATACTGAACCAAATAACTGATAGTCAACTGTTTATAATCTGATACGACTTTCTTTTTTCCAAATTACGGAATTTTATTCCGTAATTTGGATTATAACTTAATGCTGAATATCACCATCTTGTATCATTTTGTAAATGGTACTCTTTCCTATATCTAGTTTTTTAGCCGTAGCAATCACATCGTTATTATTCTTTTTTAAATACAATTTAATAATATCTAGCGTGTATTCTCGTAAGGTTTTTTCTTCTGTTAAAAAATTCTCATCGTTTCTTGTTGCGTTAAAAGTAATATCATCTGCTACTATTTCATTGCCATCACACATTACAGCAGCAAGTTCTGCAATAGCTTTTAGCTCACGTATATTACCAGGAAAATTGTAGCGCAGTAATTTGTCTTTAGCGCTTTGTGCAATATTTATGTTGCCAAGTTTATTCTGTTTAGCAAAGTCGTCTAAAAAATGTTTAGCCAATATCAATACATCGTTACCACGTTCTCTTAATGGCGGCAAATCGATTGGTAAACCAATAATACGATAATATAAATCTTCTCTAAAATTACCTTTTTTTACTTCTTCTGCAAGGTTTTTATGCGTAGCTACTAGCAAGCGAATGTCAAGTTTTATTTTATCGTTACCGCCTATGCGTACCACTTCTCTTTCTTGTAATACACGTAGCAATTTACTTTGTACACTTAAGTCTAGTTCTGCTATTTCATCTAAAAAAATAGTACCGCCATTTGCTTCTTCAAATTTGCCTATTTTTCTAGTTATAGCACCTGTAAATGCACCTTTTTCGTACCCAAATAATTCGCTTTCTACCAGTTCTCTTGGTATGGCAGCCATATTTACGGGTACAAATGTTTTTTTCTTTCTATCACTATTATAATGTATGGCTTTGGCCACTACTTCTTTACCTGTCCCAGTTTCGCCAGTTATCGATACGTTGATATTTGTTTTAGATGCTTTTTCCATGATTCTGAAAATATTTTTCAGTGCATCGCTTTGGCCTATTAATGTTTTTTCAAACGAAAACTTTTGCCCCAATTCTTCTCGTAATTGTGCTACTTCTTTGCGAAGAGATTGGTTTTCTCTTATATGAATAATGCTTTTCCAAAGTAAGTCTTTGGTCGATTCGTCTTTTACCAAATAATCACTTACGCCCATTTTTAAAAGGTTCACAGCTACTGTAATATCTTCTTGCGAGCTAATGACAATTACTGGTACTTGCTTGTCTATTTCACGTATTTTTTGGTACAACTTATCGCCTTGCATATCTGGCAACGATATATCAATAGTTATCAAGTCTGGCTGTAGGTATAGTTTATTGAGGCAGTCTTTGGCCGTTTCAAAGCGAGTAATCTTATAATCGGGGTTAAGACTGATGTGGTATTGCAATAGCTCGCCATACCATTTATCGTCTTCAACCATAAAAATATTATAAGCACTCATAATTAAGCATGTTAGCAAAAATGGATAATGGTGTAAAGATTGTCCAAATTATAGAAATTATTTCCAAAAATTAGATATTTCTTGGCCCGTTAAAAATATTTTTTATTGATTATCAGCGACTTATATTTTGGCACTGCCTTTGGAAATTGATTGGCACGAAAGAAATTGAGAAAATGTAGAAAAAAGATTGATAAACAGACTAACGCCAAACCTTTTAAAAAATAAAATCCCTTTAAAAAAACAGACATTTTAAATCCTAATTAAAAAACAAAGAATTCAGCGTCCTAAGAAAATAAGATTACCAAATCCTATTAAAATCAAACTTAAGAGCTTAGAAAACAGTGGATGAGTGAAAAGATGGTATGTTTTGTTATTTAACAAAATATACACCCGCTAAAAGAAATACCCCTATTCTTTTAGCAGCCTAATAAAGTTGTTGTCGGGCAATTTAGCCCGACAATAACCTTATTAATCGCAAATTATTTTTTACCGAAATAGTTATCAACCTTACACTAGGATTACTCGGAAAAGAAATACCCCTTAACCCCCAGTTGTTTACGAACGACAACCATCTGCCCACGCGGATGGTTTTTTTATTTTAGGGCAAACCAATTTTCACAAAATCTTTATACATATTTATCCCATTTCTATTTGTGATACATGCTGAATAGTTATTTTTGAAATCACTAAAAACAAACAACTAACTATGATACAAAATCACGAAATAGATTACCGCATTTTGGGTGAAGAAATGCAGTATGTAGAAGTAGAACTAGATCCAAATGAAACCGCTGTTGCTGAGCCAGGTGCTTTTATGATGATGGATGATGGTATTCAAATGCAAACCATTTTTGGTGATGGCAGCAATCAGCAAGGTAGTGGCTTAATGGGCAAATTATTTAGCGCAGGTAAGCGTTTATTAACGGGTGAAAGCCTGTTTATGACAGCCTTTACCAATGTGTCTTATGGTAAAAAGCACGTCAGCTTTGCATCGCCTTACCCTGGTAAAATTATTCCATTGGATTTATACCGCCTTGGTGGTAGAATTACCTGCCAAAAAGATGCGTTTTTATGTGCGGCCAAAGGTGTAAGCGTAGGGATAGAATTTCAACGCAAACTTGGTACAGGCTTATTTGGTGGTGAAGGTTTTATTATGCAAAAGCTAGAAGGCGATGGTATGGCCTTTATGCATGCAGGTGGCCACGTGCACCAAAAAGAACTACAACCAGGCGAAATATTGAAGATAGATACAGGCTGTATAGTCGCATTTACACAAACAGTTAATTACGATATTCAGTTTGTAGGCGGTATTAAAAATACATTATTTGGTGGTGAAGGTGTATTTTTTGCAACACTACAAGGCCCTGGTACTGTATGGATTCAAAGCTTACCAATAAGCCGCCTTGCTAGCAGAATATTGCAATATGGCACAAGTACTAGAAAAGAAGAAGGTAGCGTACTTGGTGGCTTAGGCAATTTAATAGATGGTGACGGCTGGTAAAATATTATAGAACACGAATTCAAGCGAATTACACGAATTGCTTCCAAGATTAGTTGCCTATTCGTGCAATTCGCTTGAATTCGTGTTGTAAAAATCAAAGTATCTTAAACGCATCTGCATCTTTTAAAAAAGGAATACTCGCTCTTATTTTTTCTAGTGGTTCTTTATCAAGTGTAATGGTAAAAATGTCTTCATCATCAGCTTTGTGGTATAAAGTTTCGCCAAGCGCATTTACCACCATACTATCACCGCTGTGATAAATACCATTGCCATCTTTACCCACACGATTAACGCCTACAACATAACATTGATTTTCGATGGCTCTTGCTGATAGTAGCGTTTTCCATGCGTGACTTCTTTTTTCTGGCCAGTTGGCTACGTACAGTAAAATATCATATTCAGCAGCCTCGTCTTTATTAGCTTGCTGCCTTGCCCACACAGGAAAGCGCAAGTCGTAGCAAATCTGTAAGTTTATTTTAAAGCCTTTTACTTGTGCTATTAAACGTTTATTACCTGCTGTGTAATGGTTGTCTTCATTGGCATAGCCAAATAAATGGCGCTTGTTGTAATAGCCCATTTGTCCATTTGGCAACACCCAAATTAATCGATTATAATACCTGCCACTTTCTGCTATCATTAAGCTACCAGTAATAATTACACGTTTTTCTATAGCGATTTTTAGCATCCATCGCACTGCTTTACCATCCATGGTTTCGGCTAGTTTTTCTGGCAGCATACTAAAACCTGTACTAAACATTTCTGGTAGTACAATTACTTCAGTTTTGGTAGTAATGCTATTTATTTTTTGGGTAAATCGTTCAAGATTGGCATCTACATTTTCCCAAACCAAATCTGCTTGTATAATGGTGATGGTTAACGACATACTACTTGTTTTTAGAATTATCTCTTATTTTGCCAATAGCGGCTGCAATTAAATTGGGCTCAAAACCTCGCTGCATTAAAAAGCTAGTGGTTTTAGCTTGTCGGTTTAAGTATTGCTCGCTTTTAAGGCTAGCCCATTTTTTTACTGCCAATGCTTGTAAGGTAGCTAAATAATCAGTTTCATCAATGCTTTTTAGTGCTTTGGTAATGTTGTAGCTACTTACCTTATGCTGCTGCATTTCATATTTTATTTTTATGCGGCCCCATTGCTTTATCCTAAACCTACCACTTGCAAAAGCTATAGCATAGCGTTCTTCGTTCAGGTAATTTTCTTCTATTAGTTGCGATAAAAGTATCTCTACGTCTTTTTTGTATAAGCCTAAACTGTATAGTTTCTGCTGCGTTTCGTAATGGCTACGCTCTTGATAGCTACAAAAGTGTTTTAGTTTTTGTAAAGCTTGCTCTGGCGTTAAATTCTTTTTTTGTAACATGAGTTGTCTCAAAATTAATCTGTTTTCACAAAATCAATTCACACAATAACCACATTCTATCGTAAAATGAATTTGATAGCAATATCTATCTTAAGAATATTACCAAATTGCAGTACGTTTGTTGCCAACATAAAAATTGCTTTAGAATGAAGTTTATTGTTTCGTCATCATCGCTGTTAAAGCACTTACAACAAATTAATGGTGTTATTAATGCCAATACGGTGTTGCCTATTTTAGAAGATTTTCTATTTGATATTGAAGATAAAAAACTGAGTATCACAGCTACCGATTTAGAAACGGTAATGCGTGTGCAAATGGAAGTTGAAAGCAAAGCAGATGGTAAAGTTTGTATTCCTGCCAAAATTTTAATTGACAGTTTAAAAAATATTCCTGATCAGCCATTAACGTTTAACATTGATAAAAACTTTGCGGTAGAAATTACCAGCGATAATGGTAAGTACAAAGTGCCAGGCGAAAACCCAGACAATTTTCCTAAAGAGCCTGCAAGTGATGATACCACTGGTTTTACGATGAAAAGTACCGCCTTGGTTACAGCTATCAACAAAACACTATTTGCTGTAAGTAACGATGATTTGCGCCCAGCAATGACAGGTGTATTTTTCGAGCTAAGTAAAGATGGTGTTCAGTTTGTAGCTACCGATGCACACCGTTTAGTACGCTATAAACGCACTGATACATTTGCTACAAAAACCGATTCTTTCATCGTTCCTAAAAAGCCGTTGAACTTATTACGCAATGCTTTGCCAGATAATGATGATGAAATTACGGTAAGCTACAATAGCAATCACTTGTTTGTAAATCATGGTGATGTACAAATGATTTGTCGCTTAATTGATGCACGTTTTCCTGATTACAAAGTGGTAATTCCTGCTGATAATCCGTACAAACTAATAGTTACAAAAGCAGATTTTCAAAGTGCATTGCGCCGCGTAAGCATCTTTAGTAATAAAAGCACTAACCAAGTTGCACTAAGCATTACTGGTAGCGAATTGCAAATGGCAGCACAAGATGTTGACTTTAGCTTTGAAGGTAACGAACGTATGAATTGCCAATACGATGGTGAAGATTTACAAATAGCATTCAACGCGAAGTTTTTAATTGAAATGCTAAATGCAGCAGAAACTAGCGAAGTGAGATTAGAATTATCTACACCAACTAAAGCGGGTTTAATTAAACCAAGCGAACAAGCAGAAGGTGAAGATTTATTAATGCTAGTAATGCCGTTGATGTTGAATAATTAACGCAAGTTGCTAGTTATAAAATAAGTGAGCATCGAAAAGAGTTTAAAAGTTACCACACTCATCAAACT